>SYEI01000093.1 GCA_005800865.1 Bacteroidota bacterium
CAAATTCTGGCTCAAAACTTATTACGTTTTGCCCCACACCGAATTGTCAAAATAAGCCGCACTATTACCAACGTATACATTACAGCAAAAGAAATGTAAACTTGCTTCTCTGCGAAAAAACTTAGTGCCCTCTGCGGTTAAGTCACTAAAACTGAAAATAAATAAAAGGTTGCATTTCGCCACTTACCATTTGGTATATAAAAAACACAAATACCACAGCTACTAAACTCATAATTGGCAAGGGCAATTCCGCAAATTTCAAACGATACCTTTCTTTAAAGTTTTCTGGAATCCAATGAATCAAGTAGCCAACTAAAATCACTGAGAACACTAAAGCATAGCCTTGAATAATATTAAAAGTCAATGCGGCGCCAAAATGATTGGTAATTCTATCAAAAATTAAACTAACGGTATCTAAACTGTCGCTTCTAAAAAAAATACGGGTAAAACTAATAAATGCTAAGGTGATAAACACCATCATGCCTTTTACGAAAAATGAATTAGAGTATTTGAACGGAGAAATTTTTTGCCATAGTTTATGTACCACTAAACCTACTCCATTTAATCCGCCCCAAATAATAAACAACCACGAACTGCCATGCCAAAAGCCACCTAGTAACATGGTTACTAATAAATTAATATTTGTATTCACACTCTGTTTTACCTTAGGGAAGAAGTAAGCTAATATCACTAATACAATTGCCATCAATAATAAAACTAAAAGCAACCAAATTTTACCTGTGAGCATAACTAATACAATGGATAAAAAGGCAATACAGATGTAAGAACCAATCGTTCCTTTTTTATTTCCACCTAATGGGATGTATAAATAATCTTTGAGCCAAGTGGATAAAGAAATGTGCCAACGTTTCCAAAATTCACTAACGTCCTGCGCCTTATAAGGCGATTTGAAATTGGTTTTTAAACGATACCCTAACAATAACGCCACGCCAATAGCAATGTCGGTGTAGCCACTAAAATCAGCATAAATTTGCAAAGAGTAACCAAAAATACCAAACACCGTTTCCACTCCTGAATAGTAATTGGGGTTATCAAAAATACGATCGATGTAATTGACGGCAATATAATCTGCCAGAATTTTTTTTCCTAAACCATTCAATATCCAAAATATAGCATAACCAAATTCTTTGCGCGTTAAGCTATACTCCTGATAAATTTGATATAAAAATTCATTAGCCTTTACTATCGGTCCTGCCACTAAATGCGGAAAGAAGCAAACAAAGAAACCATAATCAAAAATAGATTTTACAGGAGTTACTTTAGACCTATACATATCAATGGTATAGGATATAGACTGAAACGTAAAGAAAGAAATACCAACTGGTAAAATCAATTTATCTACCGGATCGGTTGTCCCTAAAAAGGTATTACTAAATTGCGTGAAATGATTAAAGAAAGAAATATCCGTTCCTGCCAATTGATTCACACTCTCTGTAAAAAAGTAAGCGTACTTAAAATAACATAATAAAGTCAAATTAAGCAGTAAGCTAATAGTTAGATATACTTTTTTCTTGCTTTCTGATTTACTTTGATAAATAAGCCTTCCCCAATTATAATCAGTAATAATGGTGAAGATGAGTAATATTAAAAAAACACCGCTCGTTTTATAATAAAAGAAAAAACTAACTAATAATAAGTAAAAAGTACGAACTGTATTCTTTTTATAAATCAAGGAGTATATACCCAACACCACAGCAAAAAATCCCCAAAAATATAATTGAGTAAAAATGACTGGTTGTCCTTTTACATAAAGGAAACAAGATTTTAAATATTCAATAATGTCACTCAATTTTACTTAATCTTACTGTTAAACTTGTAACTTCTATTAATCGCATCAAACATCATGGAGGCTAAAATATTATAGCCTCGCCCGTTAAAATGTACTTTATCCTTTGCTGCTAATCCAGCCTTATACCATTTATAAATTGATTTGTATCCTCCCATTACAGCATATAAATCATACACTGCCGTGTTATGCTTTTCCATTAACTCATACATGGCCTCTTGCGCCTTAATAGGGCGTTTGTTAGATGTTTTGCGATTCATGTAATTATCTGTAACCGTCGTAAATAAAAACGTACAATTTGGTGATGCAATTTTGATAAGTGTAATTAAACTATCATAATTTTCAATAAATTTTTGTTTCGAAAAATTAACATCGTGAGTATCATTAACGCCTAATGAAAAAATTACTAAATCAGGTGGTATAGTGCTTAACTCATTAACAAATTCCTGACATCTTAAATATGAAGATGTACTTGCTCCATTAACGCCAATTGATGCATAATAAAATCCAGGATTGTCGTTTTCGATACTAAAGCCTCTAAGCATGAAATCAGGAATAATAGTATCTTTTCTCACTAAATTAAAATTCACTGAGTCGATATAAGACTCAAAGAAAAATTCGGAGTATCCATTTTTTCTGAAATCATTTCTTACAAAGTGCACTCCTGTTTGGTTGGCAATAGAAAACTCAAAACTGGGATTAAAATTATGATACACTCTTAACGAATTAAAACTTTGGTGGTGATTATTTTTTAATAAATTAAAACCAAATGTATTAGCGCTATCGTTAGTAATACCAGCCATGCCAGCCATTCCTAAATTATCACACATTTCTTTTGATAAAGCATTACGCTTTCTGATCCACTTGCCAGTTGTAAACGATTTAAAAAAATGGGGGCTATTTGTTTTTACTATTTTAAAAGGGAATATAAATGTTCCTCCTCCTTTAAAATTTCCCATACTTTGAAAACCATCCATTAATACCTCTGTCCAAAATCCAGCCTGTATGTGTGAACCGCCAAAATGTACGATGGTTACTTTTTTACGCTTCCCTTCTCTTAGCTCATCAATTTTTTTATAAAACTTCATAAACTGCGTGCTATCTTTTGCCAAATGCAATTTACTTTGATTGTAGTTGATGAAAGGATATTGTTGCGCTTTCGAATGATTTGATAGAAGATAAAAGACACATGACAAAAGACAAGTGAAAATTAAATTTATTCTTTTTGTATGTATAGTTCTATTTTTTGTCATTAACCTTTTCTCCTAAATCTTTTATTTATTTCTCACAAATCCATTATAATCACTCATCAACGATGAATACAACAGCACCGCTATTTTGCGTGCTCCACCTGAACTAAAGTGAATGTAATCTTTTGCGCCAATACCTTGTTCAACCCAAGTTAACATACTGTTTCGTCCGCCCATGCAGCTGTACATATCAAAAAAAGCACAGTCCGTATCAAAGGCTGCTTTTTTAATGGCGTCACGTAAATCTTCTAATTGCGGATGCGTTTCATATTCTGTTCCTACTTTCACACTCATATCGGCAGGACCAATAACTAAGATAGAAGCTTGTGGTGCTATTTTTCTTATGATATTTATTTGCGCTCTTAAGTATGTTCCAAAAGCATCTGCTTGTTCTTTCGTTTTAATGTAAGGCAATGAGTTTCCACCAAACTGAAGAATAATTAATTTAGTATTTAAGTAGTCATAAAAACTTTTTAATTGTCCGAAATTAATTTGATTAAAAAATGTTCCAGAACTTCCGCGTAATCCAAAATTATCTACCATCACGCCTTTGCCGCCTTCCAACGAAACGCCATAAAAATCGGGACTATCTTTGCCTTTAAATTTAAACTCTTGCAATAAAGCTCCTTGATTTAAATTAAATTCTTTGATATTAAAATTCCCTCCCGCTGCTAATGAATCAGTTGTGTTTAATGTTCCATTTTCATAAAACTCAACTTGTGTTTTTGATTGAGCACCACCATAAAATAATTTTACTTTTTTATAGGCTGCTGCTTTTGGTCCGCCATTTTTACTGGTAACAATTTTTACCCAAGCCGATTTAGCTTGCGCCGTGTCAGAAATGGTGCCATACGGACTAAAACGTGTAATATGCGCCAATGCCCCGAAATTATTATGTTTTACGCGCTTATCTCTTCCTGCAAAAACAGGATAACGATCCCAAGTTGAACTACAAGATAATTTATTTACCACACTTGGCGCAACAGGCATAAACGAAATTAATCCTGGTCCTTCTCCACCAAATTCACCTTGCAATTTTAATCTCAAGTAATCGCTAATTCTATCTCCTTCAATTTGCGAATCGCCATAATGTAAGATGCGAATGCTTTTGTCTTCATTAGAAATATTAGCGAGTGAATTGAAAAAACTCGTCATCGCTGTTTTCGATTCATTTTTGTATTGAATACTTGTAATGAGTTTTAAATTAGTATCCACTTTTACTAATTTAGCAACAGCTGGCGATAAGCTGTCTTTTTCGGTTACAGTTGTCGTGTCTAATGCTGATTCCAAAGCATCATCTTGGGCGTCGGAAAAAGCAATGATGTTAGAAATATCAGTTTTTTCAACTTTCTTCTCTAAAAATAAAGAAGCAAATGTTGGGTATTGAATTTTAAAATTATCTGTAATATAAATACCGTTTTCAGGAACAACAAGACTAATGAGGCCTAGCAACAAAAATGTTAGTGCAACAAATAAAAGTGTATGAAAAGGTTTATGCAATATTTGTGATTTAAGTAAATAGCAATATCCTAAATACTTAGCTTGAAGATTACTTGTAGCAAATTAGTTTTTCACAAAAGGCTTGTAGATAAGTAAAATAGGTCTGATTTAATCGTTATCACATCCAGAAAATTTTGTCCTAAAAAAGCTCATTTTTATATAGATACTATCCAAATTCGAATCTCGCACAATTGTTTTAAAATCAATAAGTTACAGCAACCGTGTTCTGTTTGATTAAAAAACG
>SYEI01000094.1 GCA_005800865.1 Bacteroidota bacterium
ATCTCATGGAATGATTTTAAGAGATATTTTTCCTCATTTAAAAAATGGTAATTTCCCTTTGTTTGAAGGTGGTCCAATGTCTCCCAACCAATTATTTTACACACATACCTTAGGTTCAAAAATAAGTGAAAGTCAGCATATTGTGGATGATATTTACTGGGGAGGCAACTTTTTTGAGTTGTCGCAGTTGATAGAAAATGGTGAAGTTAATTCAAGTCAAATCCGCTTTTATATTGGTTATAGCGGCTGGAGCGAAGGCCAGTTAGAGCAAGAGATTGAGAGCGATATGTGGTTTACAAAGAGTGCTCAATATATGGATTTATTGAGATTTGCACCGCAAGAATTGTGGGGCGAAGAACTGATAAAAATCAATCCTAGCTATAAAGTTTTTAGCGATTATTCTTTCGATCCGTCTTTGAATTAATTTAAACTATCCCTAATTAATCAAGATGATTGTTTAATTTTATTAATAAGTGATTAATATTAATTTCTTATAAATATCTCAATTAAATTTATGAAGTATAAAAGCACATCATGTCACTCATAAAATCATTAGGTAAAAATCCTTCAGGGAAAAGATTGGAACGCATCAAACAATCTCCTAATTATAAAAATAATGCTTTTCAAAATTTATCGCCTACACCGCAATTAGCAGATGATAGTTCGTTATACACTATTAGTAAGCAGTCGATCAATAAATCTAAATTGGTTGCGCCAAATAAAATATTACCTTATATAAAAACAGATTTAAAACGACTTCAGGCAGATGAACCAGTCATAGTTTGGTTTGGGCATTCATCTTACTTAATTAAAGTATATGGTAAAACTATTTTAATTGATCCTGTATTTAGTGGAAATGCGTCTCCCGTGTCGTTTATGATGAAAGCGTTTAATGGTTCTAATGAATATTTGGCGGATGATATGCCTGAAATTGATTTGCTATTATTAACGCACGATCATTACGATCATTTAGATTATAAAACACTTACAAAATTGCGATCTAAAATAAAACAAGTGATTACTCCTTTAGGTGTTGGTTCGCATTTAGAACATTGGGGTTTTGAAGGAACGATTATTACTGAATTAGATTGGTGGGAATCACATTCGTTTACTACTGAAATTAATATTACATCAGCGCCTGCTAGGCATTATACCGGAAGAGGAATTGTTCGTTCAAAGATGCTATGGTCGTCGTATATTTTAAAAACCAATACGCATAATTTATATTTAGGTGGCGATTCTGGTTACGACACACACTTTAAAACTATTGGAGAAAAATTCGGTCCTTTTGATATTGCTTTATTAGAATCTGGACAATACAATACCGCATGGCCATTTATACACATGATGCCAGAGCAAACGGTGCAAGCAAGCATTGATTTGCAAGCAAGGATTTTATTTCCTATTCATTGGGGAAAATTTGCATTAGCTTTTCATGATTGGGATGAGCCTATCAACCGTGTTATGAAAAAAGCGGAAGAGTTGAATGTAAAAGTTACTACACCAATGTTTGGTGAGCCTTTAATTATTAGTAATTTTTCTGAAACTAGATCTTGGTGGAAGTTTGAGGGATAATTTTTTAACCTTTTATTAATGAAATTTCATTTTGTAAATATGAAATTTTAGGATGCTTTCCTTTAAAGAGCTTAATAAAAATAGTTAATGCTTTTTGATAATTGGCTTTAGCTTCAGTATTTAATTTTTGTTCCTTTTTAAGGTTTGCCATTCCCATATAATTTTCAGCGATGCTAATATGAGTGTCTCCAAACGTTTTCAAATTTATTTGCAAAGATTCTTTAAAATAACTTTCGGCAATATCAAATTGTTTTTCTTTAATTTTTAGGTATCCAATATTATTTAATGCGGTTGCATAATAAGGATGATTTTTGCCGACTGAATAGCTTAGTATATCCATAGTGTAATTAAATACAGTATCAGCTTTTAATAAATTTCCAGTGGCAGATAAAACTAAACCTAAGCCATTTAACGATTTTGCATAATTTGGATTGTAGTTTCCTGAAAAATGTTGTTTAATTCGTAGTGCTTTATAATACATGCTATCAGCCTCGTGTAAGTTATTGTTGTAATAGTATAGATACGCTTTATTATCAATTGATGTGGCGGTATTTATATTAAATGTACCGTAATAATTTTCTCTTGCTTCTAGCGATTTATCAGCATAAATTTCTGCTTTATTCATTTGTTCAAAGTCTTTATATAAATCCACTAAATTATCGTAGGCACTGCACGCTAATGGGCTTTTCATGCTGTAATTTTTTTCTATTAATGATAGCACTTCAATTAAAGTGTTTTCAGCAATAGCATATTCAGAGAGGTACATTTGTATAGATGTCATTATAATTTTTGTGTGTAAATATTCAGAATTTTCTACGCCCACAATTTTTCGTTTTACTTTTAAACTAATTTCTCCATATTCTTTTGCTTTTTTGTATTCTGCGGTAGTTCTATATAATAACATGAGGTCATCCAAAATACTAGCGTAGTGCATATTGTCTTCTCCAAATTCTTTTTTTGTTTCTTTTAGAGTTACATTGTACAATGAGTCAGCTTTCGTGTACAATGCTTGATCCGAATAAT
>SYEI01000095.1 GCA_005800865.1 Bacteroidota bacterium
ATTTAATCGTAAAATCACGTGTCCTTTTAAACCATGTGTTTTACTGATATATCCAATTTCTTGAGTGTCCATATTAATCTATTGTTTCGTTTCCTGAATCAAATTTGGGTAAAGCTAATTTATATTTCACAGCTATTACCCTAATGCTGATAATTAGAATCATGCAAATGGGCGCAGCTATATTTGCTTCTATATTAAAATATAACATACTTGTATATAAAACAGCACCTGCAATACAAGCTGTGGCATATATTTCTTTGGCAAAAATTAAAGGGATTTCGTTTAATAAAGTATCTCTAATAACACCTCCAAACACTGCTGATATTAAACCTAAAATAACTGCTGCAAATGGATTGACACCTAACTCTAAACTTTTTTGAACTCCTAAAATAGTATAAATACCAACCCCAACGGTATCAAATAAAAATAAAGTACGGCGTAATTTTACAATATACTTTTTAAAAAGTAATGTAAATGCGAAGGCAATAATAATTGAAATTAAAATATTAGCGTCACTTAGCCATGAAATAGGATAAGCACCCAGCATCATATCTCTTAATGTTCCACCACCAATAGCTGTGATAAAGCCTGTGAAAAAAACTCCAAAATAATCGTGATAATGTTTTTTATCTCTAGCCGCTAATGAGCCAGAAATAGTAAAGAAAAAAATACCAATCAAATTTAACCAATAAAAAAGCATCGTTTAAATTTTTATATTTTAGTTCTTGGAGTTAATTTTTCGCCTTCCCATTTAGCTACTACGGCACTTGCTACGGCGTTACCCACAACATTTGTTGCCGAACGACCCATGTCTAATATTTGATCAACTGCTAACAGTAATAATAAACCTTCGCCTGGGATATGAAACATACTTAACATCCCTGCAATAACTACCAGTGATGCTCTTGGCACGCCAGCCATTCCTTTACTAGTAATTAATAAAATTAGCATCATTTGAATTTGATCTCCCATCGTCATATCGATGCCATAGGCTTGAGCAATAAATACGGTAGCAAAGGTCATGTACATAATGGAGCCATCTAAATTAAAGGAATAACCAAGAGGTAAAACAAATGATACAATACGATTACTGATTCCAAATTTTTCTAATTGCTCAATTGTTTTTGGCATCGCACTTTCAGAACTGGCCGTACTAAATGCTAGTAAAATTGGCTCTTTCACATACGATAGAAGAGAAAAGAATTTAATTCTTAAAACTGTACAGATGGCAAACAAAATTCCAAACACAAAAAATAGCAAACCTCCAAAGAAGCAAGCCATTAAATAGGCGTAGCCACTTAATACATCTAATCCTTGTTGTATAACGACGGCAGTGATAGCTCCAAATACTCCAATAGGAGCAAAACTCATTACAAAATTTGTCACTTTAAACATAATGTGAGAAAGGCTGTCCATAGCCTTAATCATGGGTTTGCCTTGTTCTCCAATACTGGCTGCTGCTATTCCGAAAAATAAAGCGAAAATTACGATGGGTAAAATTTCATTTTCAGCCATCACTCTAATAATACTGTCAGGTACAATATGTGCTACAAAATTTGAAGCACTTTGTGCATTTGCCTTTACACCGGCATCTGCTGTTGCAGGCGGTAGATCTAAGGCCATGACTTTACCAGGTTCAAATAAATTCACAATCACTAAGCCTAAACTTAAAGCGAGTAGGGTAGCAAAGGTGAAATACACAATGGTTTTTCCGCCAATTCTTCCAACAGATTTAAAGTCGCCAACCTTGGCTACACCCATTACTAATACAGCAAGTACCAAGGGCGCAATAATCATTTTTATTAACCTTAAAAAAATATCGCTTAAAATTGAAAAGTTAGATGCGACTTTTTTCTTTGTTTGTTTTAATTGATCTTTTTCTATTTTAGAAACAGCAGCTGATATTTGTTTTTCAATTTCTACATTTCCTTTCGATATTTTTTGAATATAAGATTGCTCAATTTTAGGTGCATTGTTGGTAATAGATTTATTAATGCCATATCCTAATGCAATACCAATAATCATGGAAATAACAATAATGGTAATGAGTCTGTTTTTTTTGCTAAACATAAATGGGTTTGTTAAAATTAAATTTTAGAAGTCTTGTTTCTTAAGATATGGTCAACAAGTACCAGAGCAGCCATACTTTCTACAATAGGAACTGCTCTTGGTAATACGCATGGATCGTGACGACCTCTGCCTTTTACTATCATTTCGTTACCATCTTTATCAACGCTTTGTTGATCTTGCATAATAGTAGCTACTGGTTTAAATGCTACATTAAAGTAAATGTCTTGTCCGTTGCTTATGCCACCTTGTATACCTCCGCTATGATTAGTACTTGTATTTACTTTTCCATCTGTTGAGGTAAAAGCATCATTCAATTCAGAACCTTTAAAGTTGATAGAGTTAAATCCTTCACCATATTCAAAACCTTTTACCGCATTAATACTTAACATGGCTTTTCCTAAATCAGCGTGTAATCTATCAAATACTGGTTCTCCCAATCCAATAGGTGTTCCTTTTACAAGACAACTTACAATGCCTCCAATAGTATTACCTTCTTTTCTAATGTCTTCAATATAACTTACCATTTTATAGGCAGTAGCAGCATCCGGACAACGAATAATAGATTCCTCGGTTTTAGATAAATCTAAGTCTTGATAATTTTTCTCCAACTTAATATGTCCTACTTGGCTTACATATGCCTGAATAGAAACGTTGAGGTGTTTTAAATATAATTTAGCGATGGCGCCACCAACAATACGGCAAGCTGTCTCGCGAGCAGATGAACGTCCACCACCACGATAATCTCTAATGCCATATTTTTCTTGATAAGTAAAATCGGCATGAGAAGGTCGATAAGCATCTTTAATATGTTCGTAGTCGTTACTTTTTTGATTGGTGTTTTCAATAGTAAATCCAATTGGATGTCCAGTTGTTTTACCTTCAAAAATGCCCGACAAAAATTTTACTTCGTCTTCTTCTTTACGTTGTGTGGTAATATGAGATTGACCAGGTTTACGACGTTGTAATTCAGATTTTACAAAGTCTACATCAATTTCTAAACCAGCAGGGCAACCATCAATAATGCCGCCCAAAGCCACACCATGACTTTCGCCAAAGGTTGTTAATCGAAATAATGTTCCAAAAGTATTACCTGCCATATTAGCAAAGATACTAAAATCTCACTATTTTAAAAGCGATAGCAAATAGAAAAATTACAGGAAACCTGCGTTATATCTAAATCAAAGTTTGTATATGAATATGATTCCGTTTTTATAGGTCGATTATCAGTTAAAGACTTTTTGCTGGAATTAGTTAAACTTAAAGCTACACCAGCTTGTGTTGAAAACATGAAGTGCTTACTAATATTAAATTGTAAACCATAAAACGGCGTGAAAATAATAGAATTTGAAATGGTTTTTTGTCTAAAAATAATGCTATCACTTTTTGTTATTAGTCCATTTTGGGAGTAATTAGGTGTCGAATTATTTTCAATAGAGTCTCTAATACCATAGATTTCAGATTGCTTTGTTTGATAATGAGCAAATCCTAAATCTATACCTGTAAATTGTTTTACAATTCCTTTTCCAAAACGCCTTTCTATTCCCAAATTGTATTGTAAATATTTTTTTGGTTCGTTTTGAGTATATTGAAAACCTAGTTTAGAATCTGGTAAACCTTTAATTTCTATTAAATTATTATTCTGATTATTTTTATTGTTATATAGGATAAAAGATGCTCGTCCAAACCAATTTGGTTTTAATTGTCTTTTGTAAAAAATATTTGCAATAGCCTTATCATTATTCAATAATGTCAATAAATTAATTCCAACTTCATTTTTATAAATACGAGCACTATCCTTTTTGTTTTGAGCAAACAAGTTGATGTTAATTATAGTTACAATTAACACTAAGATGATTCGTTTTTTCATATAATTTTGTTTTAATTGGTTATAGCTATTAACGTATGATATTTTAAATTAGTATGTCAACAAAACTTCTTATTAAAAACATAAAAAACCTAGTACAAGTTCGTGAAGCTGGAATTTTAAAAGTAAGCGGAGCTGACATGAAAGAACTACCGTGTATTGAAAATGCTTGGTTAGCAGTGGATAATGGATTAATAGCAGATTACGGAAGTATGGATGATTTTCCGGGAATTGAAGATTGGAAAGGATTAGAAATTATTGACGCAGAAGGAAAGATTGTGATGCCTTGTTATGCAGATAGTCATACACACATTGTATATGCAGGTAATAGAGAAGGTGAGTTTGTGGATAGAATTAATGGATTAAGTTATGAAGAGATTTTTGCTCGAGGCGGCGGTATTTTAAATTCCGCTAAAAAATTAAGTGAAGCCACCGAAGAAGAATTGTTTGAGCAAGCGATGGTGCGTTTAAGAGAAGTGATTAGTCAAGGTACTGGAAGTATTGAAATTAAAAGTGGTTACGGATTAAGTGTAGAAAGTGAATTGAAAATGTTACGTGTGATTAAGCGCATTAAAGATTTGAATTTAATTCCAGTAAAAGCAACCTTTTTGGGAGCGCATGCCTTGCCATTGGAATTTAAAAATAATAAAGAAGGTTACATCAATTTAATTGTAAATGAGATGTTGCCTCAAATTGCAGCAGAGAAATTAGCCGATTTTATTGATGTGTTTTGTGAGCAAAATTATTTTACGCCCGAAGAAACCGAATACATTTTAAAAGCAGGTAAAGAATATGGCTTAACGCCAAAAGTACATGCCGAACAAATGAGTCATTTTGGTGGCATACAAGCAGGTGTTGCTTGTGGAGCGATAAGCGTAGATCATTTAGAATATTGTAATGATACAGATATTGAAGTTTTAAAAAATTCAAATACAATGGCAACGGTATTACCTGGAGCAGCTTTCTTTTTGAGTTTACCTTTGCCGCCAGCTCGTAAAATGATTGATGCTGGATTACCCATTGCATTTGCTAGTGATTTTAACCCGGGTAGCTGCCCAAGTGGTAATATGAATTTTATGATGAGCTTGGGTTGTGTACAATATAAATTAACTCCTGAAGAAGTGATTAACGCGTGTACCATTAACTCAGCTTATGCCATGAATGTATCGCACGAAGTTGGGAGTATAACGCCTGGCAAAAAAGCAAATTTCTTTATTACCAAACCAATTAGCTCTTACGGTTTTATACCTTATTCTTTTGGAAGCAATTTAATTGAGAGTGTTTATTTGAATGGAATAAAGCAATAAAACACTTTTTTTTTAAACTTCGTTTGCGATTTGTTAAAAG
>SYEI01000096.1 GCA_005800865.1 Bacteroidota bacterium
CAATTAATAATGTTTATTGAATTTGGTAATGCAGGTAACGTTGTTAAGTTATTAAATGAACAATCTAAAAATTGTAATGCACTTGGTAATGCAGGCAGGGCTGAAATTAAATTACTACTGCAAGTCAAATGAATTAAGCTATTTGGCAAGGCTGGAAGTGCAGATAATTGATTTGATGCACAAACTAAGTGTGTTAGTTTATTTGGAAGAGCAGGTAACGTTTGTAATGGATTGTCGCTGCAATTCATGGTTATTAATGAATCTGATAATGCAGGCAAGCCTTGTAAATTATTACTGGCACATGTAAAAGAGGTTAAGCCAACAGGCAATGCAGGCATTACTTGTAAATTATTGCCATAACAGTTAAAATGAATTAACGAATCTGGCAAAGTTGGTAAACTATCTAATTGATTGTTCAAACATTCAAAATGTTTGATTGTGTTTGGTAGAGAAGGTAAACTATCAAGCAAATTTTGCGAACAGGTAAAATACACTAAGCCATTTGGTAATTGAGGCAAACTGTCAAGAGCATTACCATCACAAATTAACGTATCTAACATGCTTGGTAGTGAAGGCAAATAAGATAATCTAATGTTGATGGTGTCATAAACATTAATGCTGCAGTTTAAGGTTTTTAAAGAATCAAAATATTGTACGCCATCTAAACTAGCTACATGTTGGTTTTGAATAATAATTTGTTTTCTAGAAGTGACATCAATATGAGTAGTGTCCATTTGATTTCCCGTCATGGCATTGGGAATATTAATTTGTAACCATGCAGCAAAACTAGTGTCGCTGATAGTAACATGGTTTTGTGCGTTGATGCTTGTTAAACAAAGCATTAAGGCGAATAGTGAGATTAATTTTTTCATGACAATAATTTTTAAGTGTATCTGAATGTAAAATTAGAGTATACTTAACTCACTATTTGACCAGATTGGCAATAGGGGCTTTTAAACTAATAAGTGGCGGCTTTTTGCCGATAAGTGAAAAAACAAAAAGCGCTTTGGGATTACCAAAGCGCTTTTCATGTAATAATAGGTTGTTTTTAGAAAACCTCTTTCGCCACACGTTTCGTGCTATCTGATGTTCCCATCGTATAATAGTGTAAGCAAGGTACTTTTGCCTTTTTTAATTCTTTACTTTGTTCAATACACCACTTAATACCAATTTCTTTAACGGCTTTATCATCTTTACATTTTTCTAATTCCACAAATAAATCTTGTGGTAAATCAATATGAAAAATTTTAGGCAAAGCAATGAGTTGTGAACGAGAGCTTAATATTTTTAATCCTGGAATAATCGGCACATTAATATCGTTTTTGCGGCATAAATCCACAAACTCAAAATATTTTTTATTATCAAAAAACATTTGAGTCACAATGTAATCAGCGCCTGCATCTACTTTGGCTTTTAACCATTTCATGTCGCTATATAAATTTGGAGCTTCAAAATGTTTTTCAGGATAGCCTGCAATGCCCATACAAAAATCGGTAGGCGAAGCATCTTTCATTTCATCATCCAAATAAAGACCACTATTCATGTCTTTTATTTGTTTTACTAAATCAATAGCGTAGTTATGTCCACCTGGTTCTGGTACAAACTGCGATTCTGTTTTAATGCTATCACCGCGTAATGCTAAAACATTATCAATTCCTAAAAATTGTAAATCAATTAAGGCATTTTCTGTTTCTTCACGTGTAAAGCCTCCACAAATAATGTGTGGTACAGCTTCAACGTCATATTTATTCATAATGGCGGCGCAAATACCAACGGTACCTGGGCGTTTACGAATACTTACTTTTTCGAGGTATCCGCCATCACGTTTTTTGTAAATGTATTCTTCGCGATGGTAGGTAACATCAACAAAGGCCGGCTTAAATTCCATTAAAGGATCAATGCCGTCAAAAATAGAATGAATACTTTTTCCTTTTAAAGGTGGAAGTATTTCAATAGAGAATAAAGTGTCTTTCGCAGATTTAAGATGTTCGGTAATTTTCATAATTTTCAAATAAAGTACAAATGTAAGTATATACTATTACTTAAAAAAACACTTATTTTTAGAAATGTCCTAGCAGTGAGATCATTAAAATCTATATCCAAACGAAAGCCCAAATTTAAAGGCGTTGATAGGGAATTGGTTTTTATTGTAATTAGTAGCTTCGGTTAACTTATCATCCGTTTTATAGGTGTCAATCTTATAGCCAATACCCGCCAACATCATGATATTAAAGTTTTTGGTTACTCTAAATAAAACGCCATTATCCAGCATTACATAAGTGCGCTCGAGCGAAAAATTTCTCAGGGTGACTATATTATTATTATAACCAGTGTTTGGGTCATAGTAATTTTCTGATCGATTGTATGTGCCTTTAAATTGAGATGTTCCAATGTAAGGACCAACAAAATGGGTTACAGCTCGTTTACCACTTGTTTGAAAGTGAATTCCTAAGCCTACTTCGTATGTTTTATTGGAGAATTTAAAATCAGAAACAGAAAAGGAATTGTTGGAATTATTGTAATAGTAGCTGCTTCCAGAAAATATTGTGTTTACTGCCTGGGTAAAATACGGGGCTGCAAAACCAATGGTTACGGGCACATAAGCATGGAAATAATTATTAGCAAACTCTCTGATGTAGCTAATACCAATAGAACCATTAATGGGTTCAATCATATTAAGCGAAATTAGATTTTTTGTAACTAATAGTTTTTCCACCTCTGCTTTTTCTATGCTATCTCTATTAATTCTAGGAGAAGGAGTGTAGTTATTGTATACAACGTATGGCGTTTCTGCAGGTACAGGAGCGGTTTCTGCAGGGGTAGAAATCACTTCGTGAACGCCATTTTGGTATATAATTAAAGCCACATCCTTTTTCGATACGGTTATTGTTGGGCCGTCCTGGTATGTAAAAAGCTTATATTTTATCTCGGTGGTGTTGATTTCTAAAATCTTAACATCCACTCTACTATTATCCTTTTTAAATAGTTGGTCTTGCGCGTAGCCAATTATTGAAAGGCTAGATAGGATAATTACTAAGATTTGTTTCATAATGAATTGAGATAGAGTATTATCAATTAAAGGTAATTAAAATAATCGTAATAAAGTCTGGTTTTTTTACAACAAATGTTTGCCTAGCCGTAATATATTTATAAATTTGGCTAACTTTTTAAAACCTTTCAAAACACGTATTATGAGCAAAATAAAAGTAGCAAACCCCGTAGTAGAATTAGATGGTGATGAAATGACTCGCATCATTTGGAAATTTATTAAAGACAAATTAATCGTTCCTTATTTGGACGTAGATATTAAATACTACGACTTAGGTATGGAGTATCGTGATGAAACTAATGATCAAGTAACTATTGATGCAGCTG
>SYEI01000097.1 GCA_005800865.1 Bacteroidota bacterium
ATGCAGTACAGGAATTAACTTATTCTTTATTTCTGTATAAATATCATCACTGCTTTGGAAATAGGGATTAAAACCAATAGTTTGAAATTGAAGTATAATATTGTTATTATCTAACAGAACCCAGTCTGTTTTTGTAGAACCACTATCGGCTATTAAAATGGACATAAAAATAAGTTTTCAGAGTAAATGTAACGATTTATTTTTTCTATAAAAAAGTATTTTTTACACTGTATTTTTATAGGAAAAACCCCTTTTTTGCTATCTTTAAACCCTATGTTTAATTTCTCGTATTTTATATATTCCTTTTTTCAAAAACGAAAAGTTATTTTCATTCTGTTGATTTTAATTGCTTGTGGCGCACTAGGATTTTTTGCTTCAAAAATAAAATTAGAAGAAGACATCACTCGTTTTGTTCCTTCTGATAAAAATTCGCAATCCATCAATTCTATTTTAGATAATTTAAAATCTAAGGATAAATTAATTGTACATGCTTCTACAAAAAATGGAGAAAATATAGACCAACTCATTGCTCAAACAGATTCTGTTTATAGCCATATCCAACAAAAGTTAAGTAACGAAGATTATATTGATATTACTTATACATTATCTGACGATAGAATGCAGCAAGTGTATGATGTGTTTTATCATAATTTGCCATTGTTTTTAGAAGAAAAGGATTACGCGAAAATCTCAAACCTCATTTTAAAAGATAGTATTGATGCTACCATTGAACGAGATTATGCAACATTGCTTTCTCCTTCCGGTGTTGTTTTAGGAAAATATATTCAGCGCGATCCACTTAATTTCACACCTATTGCGCTTAAAAAATTACAAAACATTCAGTTAGATGAAAAATTTGAAACGTATAATAGTCACATTGTTACCAAAGATCATCAGCATGTGTTGTTATTTATCACACCTGCTCATTTACCTAACGATACCAAAGGCAACACGCACTTAATCAATGTGGTGGATAGTGCTTGTAAAGCATTTAGTAATGAAACGGTATTAATAGAAAATTTTGGTGCGGCTGTTGTATCGGCAGGTAATGCTAATCAGTTGCGCAAAGATAGTTTATACACTTCCAGTGTTGCTGTCATTGTGATTGCTTTATTATTAGGCTTGTACTTTAAAAATCCCTTAGTTACTATTTTCATTTTGTTCCCTGTTGGTTTTGGGATGGCATTTGCCTTAAGCTTTTTGTTTTTGTTAAAAGGTGTTGTCTCTGCCATTGCTATAGGAGCAGGGGCGGTGGTACTGGGTATTGCCATTAATTATTCCTTACATTTTTTTACGCATTACAAACATACACGAGATGTAAAAACAGTTTTACAAGATTTAACTGTGCCCATGTTAATTGGCTGTACAACCACCGTTGGTGCATTTTTAAGTTTATTATTTTCTAAGTCAGAAGCGCTACACGATTTTGGTTTGTTTGCGGCCTTTTCGTTGATAGGAGCGATGTTATTCTCGATTTTTGTCTTGCCTCAATTATTAAAATTTAGTTTCAGAAAAGAAAAAGAGCATGTTGAGACGGATGAAGCTTCACATTCATGGATTGATAGATTTACATCCTATCGATTTGATAAAAACAAAGTAATTGTAATTTCTGCTTTCATCTTAACCATTTTATTTACATTTTTTGCAGGTAATGTTGAGTTTGAAAGTGACATGAACAAAATGAGTTTCATGACCAAAGAAACTCGTGATGCTGAAAAACATTTAGATGAAGTTAATAATTTTGCTGCTCGTTCTGTGTACGTATTTAGTAACGGAAATACATTAAATGAAGCTTTAGATAATAACACGGTTGTTTCAGAAAAGTTAGAAGCATTAAAGCAACAAGGTCTTATTAAAAAATATTCTTCGGTAAGTGCCTTGTTTATGTCTGACAAAGAACAAGAAGTGCGTATTAACCGTTGGAACACATTCTTTAGCCAAGCTAAAAAAGATAGTTTAAAACAACAATTAATTGCTACAGGATTGAATTTTAAGTTTAAAGAAACTGCTTTTCAATCGTTTTACAATTTATTAGATAATCCTGTTTCTAAATTATCTCAGGCCGATTCGGATTCCTTGAATAAATATTTGTTTAAAGAATGGATTGGGAAAGTAAATGGTAAGCCGTCTATTATTAACCATGTAAAAGTGGATGCTGAGAATAGAGAATTGATTTATAAAGCCTTTGAATCCAATCCAAACATTGTGGTATTTGATAAACAAAATCTGACTTCAAAGTTTGTTGAAGTGATTAGTTCTGATTTCAATACCATTTTAATGATTACTTCTATTTTGGTATTTGGCTTTATGTTGTTAAATCACGGACGTATTGAATTAGCAGTGATTAACTTCTTACCCATGCTAATTAGTTGGTTGTGGATTTTAGGAATCATGGGCATATTCGGTATTAAATTCAATATCATCAATATCATCATCTCAACTTTTATTTTTGGTTTGGGAGACGATTACAGTATTTTTATCATGGATGGCTTACTTAACGAATATAAGTTTGGTAAAAAAACATTGAATTCTTTTAAATCATCTATTCTCTTATCAGCTTTAGTTACTATTATTGGAATAGGGGTGATGGTGTTTGCTAAACATCCTGCTTTGCAATCTATTGCTTTGATTACATTAATTGGTATGTTGTGTGTTGTTTTTATTTCTTTTATCGCACAGCCATTATTATTTAATTGGTTGGTTTTAAATCGAAGAAATAAAGGCTTGCTGCCTTTTACTGCTAAATACATTTTAATTACGGTTGTTGGCTTTTTTGGTTTTGTTGTAGGGTCATTGTTGATTACAATTTGTGGTGCTTTACTATTTACAATCTTCCCAGCCAAAACAGCTACTCGTAAATTGATATTTCATTATATCATTATGTACACGTTCCGTTTTATTTTGGCTTGCTTTTTCAATGTCAAAAAAACAATTGTGAATCCACACAACGAAACGTTTGAAAAACCAGCAATCATTATTTCTAACCATCAATCGCATATTGATTTAGCGCTAACGTTACAGCTATATCCTAAAATTGTTGTCTTTACAAACGATTGGGTTTATAATTCTCCGTTTTATGGGTGGATTGTAAAGAAAGCCGATTATTACCGTGCATCGGATGGTTACGAAAAATGTATTCCGTCGTTAACCGAATTAGTAAAACAAGGTTATTCTATTTTAATTTTCCCTGAAGGAACGCGCAGCGTGACAGGTGATATTTTGCGTTTCCATAAAGGCGCCTTTTTATTAGCAGAGCAAATGCAATTGGATATTGTTCCTTTATTATTACATGGAGCAGGGGATACAGTTACTAAAGGTGATTTTCATTTTAAAGATGGTTCTTTAACGGTTAAATTATTAGAACGCATTAAACCGACTGATACTTCTTTTGGAGCGACTTACCAAGAACGCACCAAAGCTATTTGTAAGTTAATGCGCAAAGAATACGACTTATTAAAACAAGAAAAAGAAACCGTTGGCTACTTTCGTTCTCGTTTAATTCGAAATTATATTTTTAAAGGACCTGTGTTAGAATGGTACTGTCGCATTAAAACTGGCTTAGAAAATAATTATCAATTGTTTGAAAGCCTAATGCCTAAAACTGGAAAAATTGTGGATGTAGGCTGTGGTTATGGTTTCTTGCCTTATATGTTAATGTATAAAGGTCGTAACCGCGAAATTTTGGGAGTGGATTATGATGATGAAAAAATTGCCGTGGCTGATGGTTGTATAGACAAATCAGATAAGCTTTCTTTTGCTGTGGGTGATGTGACTGTATTTGATTTTCCTCAAGCGGATGGATTTATTATCAGCGATGTCTTACATTATTTAAAAGAAGAGCAACAAATTCAAGTGATTGAAAATTGTGTTTCTAAATTAAATAAAGGTGGTGTCTTGGTCATTCGTGATGCTGATAAAGACATTGCCACTCGCCAAAAAGGAACTTGGTACACCGAGTTTATGAGTACCAAAGTATTTGGCTTTAACAAAACTAAAACCGATGGTTTACACTTTGTGAGCGGCACTTTAATTAAAGATACCATTGCTAAGCATCCTCATTTAACGTTAGAAGTATTAGATACAACTAAACTGACGTCTAATATTATTTATGTTGCTAGGAATAATAGTTAGATTTTTTAGAACTTACTTTCTTTGCCTACCATGCAAAGAAAGTAACAAAGAAAGATCACCGCTTCTTAAATTTTCCTCGAAAATCTGAATTTATTTTCCCGCCCGATTC
>SYEI01000098.1 GCA_005800865.1 Bacteroidota bacterium
CTAATACATATTTATTGGTAGCAACTAACATTACTTTAGGTGATGAATGTATATTAGTAAAACCAATTTCTGCTTGGAAAAAAGGTGAGACTCCTGATTTCTACAAAAAACCTACAGTATTTGGCTTGTACACTTATTGATAACCTAATTTTTTATCTACGAATTAAACAGATTTGATTAGCGTTATCTAGCATTCGTCTTAAATAGTATTGTCAATTTATTTATTTTTGAAGAAGTTGAATTTTACCTCATTATTTTTTATTTCTCTGATTATTTTATTAACTTGATGAGGTTATAATCAGTAAGATATGAAAAAAAAATTACTAGCTATTGCGACTACCTTTTGCCTATCAATAGGTATGTTTGCTCAAGAGCCTCCTCAAAGAAATTGTGGTACGATGCAGCATCACGAGTATTTAAAACAAACTCGTCCAAATTACGAAGCTGATTTGAATCAATATAATGAACAGATTAATCAGTATTTAGCGGATAGAGCAGCGGGTTTATCAATTGGTAAATCAGCGGTTACAACTATTACAGTTCCTGTGGTTGTTCACGTTGTTTATAGAACCGCGGCAGAAAATATTTCAAATGCTCAAGCTTCTTCGCAAGTAACGGTTTTAAATAACGATTTCGCAAAATTAAATGCAGATGCTATTAAAGTAACGCAGCCAACATTTTCAACGGTAGCCTCGGGCGCGCAAATTCGTTTTTGTTTAGCGCAGCGCGATCCTAGCGGAAATCCTACAGCTGGTGTTGTGCATTATTCCACAACGGTAACATCATTTGGTACAAATGATGCCGTTAAATCATCAGCAACAGGTGGTGCAGATCCTTGGGATGTAACTAAATATGTAAATATTTGGGTATGTAATATGGGTAATACTTTGTTAGGTTACGGAGAATTTCCTACAGCTTCATTAAGCACCACTTGGGGTTTAGTATTACATTATAAATATACTGGAAGTGGTGGTTCTGCTGTTGCGCCATATAATTTAGGTAGAACAGGAACTCATGAATTTGGACATTGTTTTAATTTATTTCATATATGGGGTGATGATGGTACCGCTTGCACAGGCTCTGATCAATGTTCAGATACTCCTAATCAATCAGATGAGCATTATGGATGTTTTACTCAAGGGTCGATTCAAACAGATGCCTGTTCTCCAACCTCACCGGGCGTGATGTGGATGAATTATATGGATTATACAGATGATGCTTGTATGTATATGTTTACTGCTCAGCAATGCGCACGTATGGAGGCAGTTGTAAATACAGCACCTTGGAATGTATTAGGGAGTTCTTTAGGTTGCTCTCCAATTTTTGCATTGGATGCAAGTATCAGTAGTATTATAAATCCATTGAACGCTAGTTCAACTTGTAATAATACTATTAGCCCTAAAGTAAAATTAATAAATTTGGGAACAACCGTATTATCTTCTGCTATTATTAATTATAAAATGGATGCTCTTGCAACACAGACTTTAAGTTGGACAGGTTCTTTGGCAATAAATACATCAACTACGATAACTTTAAATAATTTTTCAGGATTATCAACTGCTGCTCATACTTTTTCTGTTTGGGTAAGTTCTCCAAATGGCGGGTCTGATTTAAATTCGTCAAATAATAGTTTGAGTTCAACTTTTACAGTTATTACAGCACCAGCTGCTGCAGCGCTACCTTTTTCAGAAAGATTTGATGCAGTAACTTTCCCGCCAACTGGTTGGGTTAAATCCACTGTTAATTTATTAAATGCAACAAATACATGGTCGCGTGTTGCTAATACAACTGGAATTCCTGTAGTTCCCACAACAACAGCTTGTGCTAAAATGGATAATTATTCAGGGTCAACTAATACAACTGGTCAGTTAGATGCTTTGCGCACACCTGCATTAAGCTTTGCATCAGCTAATACTACTACTAAACTAAAATTTGATGTAGCTCATAGAATAAGAAGCGCATCAATTACGGATTCATTAAATGCATACGTGTCAACTGATTGTGGTGGAACTTGGATTAAGGTATATGGTAAAGGTGGAACTCAACTTGCTACAGTAACAGGAGCATTAGTAGGACCTTATACACCAACTTTAGATTCGCATTGGAGAAGAGACAGTGTTAGTTTATCTGCTTATGCTGGGCAGCCAGTTGTTTATATTAAGTTTGAATCAAGAAGCGCTCATGGAAATAATATTTATTTAGATAATGTAAATGTTTCTAATCAAACTTCTACTGGATTAGAATCATTAGAAGAATCTTTACCAATGATGGATATTTTTCCTAATCCAAATGCAGGTATTTTTTCAGTGAATATTTCAAATGTAAATAATGATTCAAATGTGAGCATAAAAGTTTTAAATACTATAGGTCAGGTTGTATCTTCTCCTTTAAATTTAAAAGGATCAGCCAATGGAGTTTATTCTGTTAACTTATCACATTTATCAAATGGGGTTTATTTTGTAACTATTCAAACAGATTCCAATAAAGTAGTTACCAAGAAAATTGTAGTTAATAAATAGTATTTCATCTCATCATTTTAAAAAATCCGCTTCGTTTTTGAAGCGGATTTTTTGTTTAAGCATGTTTTACATTTTATTTTTTTACAGCCATATCCAGTTTATTGAACATAGAACATTTTAATAGATTGTAGTTTGAAAAATGTTCTAGAGAAATTTTCTACAGAAAAATTACAAGATTTAACGCCTATTTTTTAAAATACGCATAGAATTTTATCTTTTGATTAATTCGGTTTAGTACAGTAAATCCTTTATTCGACCATAGAATAACTTTGGTTTGTGTTTTTTTTAATAATGGATGATTTTGTTTCAATATTTTTTTGATTTTCGGATTTTAATTTATTAATTTAATGAAGTAAAAACTAAACTCATATGAAAAAAACATTACTAACTCTAGCAACGGCTTTTTGTTGTTCATTAGCTGTATTGGCTCAAGCGCCACCTCAAAGAACTTGTGGTACTATTGAACACCATGAATATTTAAAACAAACACGTCCAAATTATCAACAGGATTTAGATCAGTATAATCAAATGATTGATCAATATTTGGCTAATCAAGCAATAAGCAAAACTGCTGTTGTTACGGTTACAATTCCTGTGGTAGTGCACGTCGTTTATCAAAATGCTACAGAAAATATTACCAATGCACAAGCAATTTCTCAGGTACAAGTATTAAATGACGATTTCGCTAAATTAAATGCTGATGCCATTAAAGTAACTCAACCAACATTTTCTACGGTAGCTGCTGGTGCTCAAATTCGTTTTTGTTTAGCTCAACGTGATCCATTAGGGAATGCGACTACAGGAGTTGTGCATTACTCAACTACTGTAAGTACTTTCGGTACTAATGATAATGTTAAGAGTAGTGCAACTGGTGGTGCTACTGCTTGGGATGTTACAAAGTATGTTAACATTTGGGTTTGTGATTTGGGTACTTCTTTATTGGGTTATGGAGAATTTCCTACAGGTAGTTTAAGTAATACTTGGGGATTAGTTTTAAATTATAGATATACTGGAAGCGGTGGTTCATCCCAAGCTCCTTTTAACTTAGGAAGAACTGGAACACACGAGTTTGGACATTGCTTTAACTTATTTCATATCTGGGGTGATGATAACGGAGCGTGCAGTGGTAGCGACCAATGCGCTGATACTCCTAATCAAGCAAATGCGAGTGGTGGAACATTTCCTCAAGGTTCGATACAAACTGATGCTTGCGCTACTGCTAGTCCTGGTTACATGTGGATGAATTACATGGATTACACGGATGATAATGCGATGTACATGTTTACAGCTGGTCAAGTAGCACGTATGGAAGCGGTTGTAAATACTGCTCCATGGAATATTTTAGCATCTTCTAATGGTTGCTCTCCTGTTACCGCTTTAGACGCAAGTATTTTAAATATTATTGCACCAGTAAATGGTTCTTCAAATTGTAATAATAGTGTAACTCCAAAAATTACATTAAACAATGCTGGTTCAACTACTATTACATCTGCTACTATATTATATAGAATGGATGCTTTAACAACACAAACATTAAACTGGACAGGTTCATTAGCTTCTGCTACATCAACTGTACTAACATTAAATAACTATACAGGTTTAAGCAATGCTCCTCACACATTTTCTGCAACAGTAATTAATCCTAATGGTACTGCAGATGCGAATTCAGCAAATAATTCATTAACTTCTACATTTACAGTAATTACAGCGCCAGCTGGAGCAGCGTTACCATTTGTAGAAAGATTTGATGGTGTAACTTTTCCTCCAACAGGTTGGGTTGAAACTAATACAAACGTTTTAGATGCTGCGTATAGTTGGACAAGATTAGCAAATACCACAGGTATTCCAGTTGTGCCAACAACAACAGCTTGTGCTAAAATGGATAATTTTGCAGGTTCTATTGATATCGTGGGACAAAAAGATGCATTGCGCACTCCTGCATTAAGTTTATCTTCTGCAAATAGTTCGGTAAGAGTTGTATTTGATCGATCTCATAGAATGTATAGCGCAACAGATATTGATACATTAAATATCTATATTTCTACAGATTGTGGTGGAACTTATACAAGATTATATACAAAAGGCGGCACTCAGTTAGCTACTGTTGCTGGTACTCTAACAACAGCTTATACGCCAACTTCAAATGCTCAATGGGTTAGAGATAGCGTTAGCTTGTCTGCTTATGTTGGTCAACCTAGCGTTTATTTAAAATTCGAATCACGTAGTGGATGGGGAAATAATTTGTATTTGGATAATATTAATGTTTCAAATTTAAC
>SYEI01000099.1 GCA_005800865.1 Bacteroidota bacterium
CCCAATTTCCACTTAAAGGATAAGCTCCAGAAGTTTCGATATAAGTTTGGATATTATGGTGCTTTAAAAGTTCCGTTAAATAAACCAAATTATAAATTAGAGGTTCACCTCCTGTAACAACTACAGCAGGTGTTTTACTTTCTAAAACATTTTCTAAAATTTTTTCGGTTGTAGTTAAAGGATGTAAACTAGCGTCCCAACTCTCTTTCACATCACACCAATGGCAACCAACATCACAACCGCCAATTCTAATAAAATAGGCCGCTTTACCTGTATTAAATCCTTCGCCTTGAATGGTATAAAACTCTTCCATTAAAGGTAATAGTTTACCGTCGTTTAATAAATGTTGTTGTTCGGGATTTAATCCACTTAGTTTGTAGGACAAGTTATTTTATTTTTTAATTTTCAGGATAAAATGTGAATGATAAAAAATTTGAGATAGATTACTCATAAATCCTGATTCGTTTATCTTTAATTATTACAAACTCCAATATGTTAAGCCTTTCATTTTGTTTTTATACATTCCTTTGATATCAACTATCACACCTTTCGTAGACAAAATTGATTTAAAGAATTTCTCATCTAAAGTTTTATATTCTTGGTGATTAACAGCAACGATAACTCCATCATAACCTTTGGCTAATTTATTTAAGCCAAAGCCATATTCATGTTTAAGTTCGTTAGAATCAGCATGTGGATCAACAATTTCAACCTTTACACCAAACGATTTTAATTCTTTGACAATATCTGCTACTTTACTATTACGAATATCACTTACGTCCTCTTTAAAAGTAGCTCCCATAATTAATACTTTTGATTTGCTTATATTTTTTCCAGCAGCAATGATTTTTTTAACGCATGTTTTTGCGACATAAAATCCCATGCTATCATTTACATAACGTCCGCTATTAATAACACGCGCATGATATCCAAGAGATTCAGCTTTGTAAGTTAAGTAGTAAGGATCAACTCCAATACAATGTCCGCCAACTAAACCAGGGAAGAATTTCAAAAAATTCCATTTGGTACCAGCAGCTTCTAATACATCGTACGTATTAATATTCATTTTATTGAAGATGATAGATAACTCATTCATTAAAGCAATGTTTACATCACGTTGCGTATTTTCAATAATCTTAGCTGCCTCAGCAACTTTAATACTTGAAGCACGGTGAGTTCCAGGCTCAACAATAATTTCGTAAGTTTTAGCAATTTCTTCTAAACTTTCTTTATCGCAACCAGAAACAATTTTTAAAATTTTAGTAATTGTATGTTCCTTATCACCTGGATTGATTCGCTCAGGAGAGTAACCAACTTTAAAATCTTTTACGAAGTTTAATTTTGATTCACGTTCTAAAACGGGAATACAATCATCTTCGGTACAACCAGGATACACGGTTGATTCATAAACAACATAATCTCCTTTTTTAAGCACTTTACCAACTGTTGTTGAAGCGCCAATTAAGGGTTTTAAATCAGGTAAGTTATGTTCATCAATAGGAGTAGGAACTGCTATAATAAAAAACTTAGCTTTCTTTAAATCTTCTAATTTATGAGTGAAGGTTATATCAGAATTAGCAAAATCTTTTTTAGTTAATTCGTTACTTGGATCAATGCCTTTGTTCATCATATCAACGCGTTTAGCATTAATATCAAAACCTATTACTTTTACTTTTTTAGCAAATGCTAAGGCGATTGGTAAACCAACATAACCTAAACCAATAACAGCTATTGTAGCTTTTTTGTCAACGATGTCTTTGTAAATTCCCATAATAATCTTGTTTAATATTTTTTATTTGTTTTTTATAACTGTTTCAGGACGTAAGGCGTAAATTCGTTCTATGATATCAACTACTTTTAATCCTTCTAATGCGTTAGTTGTGATTTTAGTTTTTCCGGTAATGGTATCAACTACGTTTTCAATCACATTATGATGATTGTTTGCTGAGCCTTTATATGCACCATAATCATTAGCTGGATTTGTTTCTGCTAAAACAGGCATTGTGTAATCCTTAATATTGCAAACATCCACTTGATCCATGTATTGACCACCAACTTTAATACTTCCTTTGCTACCAACAATGGTTAGTGAAGACTCCAAATTTTTATCATAAACAGCAGTAGAGTAGTTGATGCTTCCCATTCCTCCATTAACGAAGTCAAAACTCACAAATCCACTATCTTCAAAAGCAGTTGAGTTTTTATGATTGAAATCAGCAAACTTTGCTTGAATATTTTTTATATCACCAAATATCCAATACATGATATCAATCCAATGAGAGAATTGAGTAAACAATGTACCTCCATCTAAATCTTGAGTACCTTTCCATCCGCCAGCTTTGTAATAACGCTCATCACGGTTCCAATAGCAGTTTAATTGAACCATATACACATCTCCAATTGTTTTTGATTCAACAACTTGTTTTAACCAAACACTTGGAGGAGAATAGCGATTTTGCATCACGCAAAAAACGGTTTTGCTATGATCTAAAGCCGTAGAGATTACTTTTTCGCAATCTGATTTACTTAGAGCCATTGGTTTTTCTACAACGACATGCTTGTTAGATTCTAATGCCATTAAAGCATGTTTTGCATGTAAACCGTTTGGTGTACAAACATTAATAACTTCAATTTCAGGATGATTTTTTAATAACTCTTCTGGTGTTGAATAAAACTTTTCATTTATGCTTTCTATCCCTAATTTTTCTTTTGGAGCAACATCACAAACAGCTATCAATTCGCAGTTGGGATTACGACGCACCATTTCGGCATGACGTTTTCCAATGTGACCTTGTCCAATAACTCCAAATTTTATTTTTGTCATAATCTATGAAATTCTTTTTACTATATTATTTTCTAATTGATATACTTGTCCGCTTTCTTTGCAAGTAGCTAGTCCATTAGCATCAAATTCTAAACGATGTCCATATTCACTCATCCAGCCGATTTGACGAGAGGGGTTGCCAACTACTAAAGCATAGGCTGGAACTGTTTTAGTTACTACTGTACCAGCTCCAATAAAAGCATATTGTAAAATATCATGTCCGCAAACTATGGTTGCATTGGCTCCAATACTCACACCTTTACCAACATGTGTTTTAGCATATTCTGATTTACGGTTAACTGCACTACGAGGGTTAATGACGTTTGTGAAAACCATCGATGGCCCTAAAAAAACATCATCATCGCAAGTAACTCCAGAGTAAATAGAAACGTTATTTTGAACTTTTACGTTTTTTCCTAAAACAACTTCGGGAGAAACAACCACGTTTTGCCCTATGTTACAGTTTTCTCCCAATGTGCAGTTAGGCATAATATGGCTAAAATGCCAAATTTTAGTACCTTTTCCAATAGTACAACCTTCGTCGACAATTGCAGAAGGGTGAGCAAAATATGATTTTTCCATAGTCGTTTAAGAACCAACAAACTTAATAAATTATGCGGAATTAGGGCAATTTTTATGCAGTTTCTAAAAAAAAATATAACATTGCTGAAAATTAGATTATTTGTGAGTTTTAGATTGAATATCAAATATTATTTAGTGCATAGTTTAGGCTTTACAAACAAAGAAGCTATTAGAGCCATTGAAAATAGAAAACTCAAAGTCAATGGCGCCATTATTACCGAAAATAGTGAGTTTAACGAAACGTGGGAGATTTATTACGATGATACATTACTAAAGCCAAACACGCCTTTTATCTACATTGCTTTATATAAACCCAGAGGAATAGAAACTACCAATAATGAAGCCATTGCCGATAATTTAACAACAGTTTTTAAGTTTGATAAACATCTAGGTTATGCGGGTAGATTAGATAAGGAATCGGAAGGATTATTACTATTATCTAATGATGGAAAATACATTCAGAGTTTATCAAGTCCTATCAAAGAAAAAGAGAAGGAATATATTGTTACTGTTAACAAACCCATTTCGGATGAATTTGTCCATCAAATGGGTGCAGGCGTAGATATTATGATTTGTAAAACAAAACCCTGTTTTATTGAAAAATTAAATGAATTTGAATTCAAAATTATTTTAACGGAAGGCAAAAATCGTCAAATACGCCGAATGTGTAAAGCTTTAGGTTATTTGGTAGCCAAATTAATTAGAGTGAGAATAGACACGATTGAATTAGGAGATTTA
>SYEI01000100.1 GCA_005800865.1 Bacteroidota bacterium
CTGGCAATTTGTTATAAGCAGTCGCTAAAGGTGTCCAATAACTTGCTACTTTTGCTTTAGTCACAGCTTCTTTAATGGTAGGCATAAATTTTTCTTTCAATGGAGCGTATGTTTTTTCTCTTAAATAATGAGTTGCAGCAGTATCGCCACCATTTAAAATAGCAAATCCATCACCAATACTCATGCCTGTAATCGCATCTTTAAATACAGGAACTGATTTTTTAGCAGCTTCTTCAGCTGCTCGGTTTAATGAAGTTTCAAACTCTGTTACTTTTTTTTGCATGCCCATTTTAATTAATTTGGCACGCATATCTTTCGCTTCTTGTGGCCAAGGAATAAAGATAGCAGGGTTTTTAAGGAAGCCATCAACTTTTGAAGCTAAACCAGAAGAGTTGTTGGTTCCAACATTTAGGGCTTCTTTTAATCCATTAATTACTTCGTCATTTGTTAAAGCTGGTGCCCCAGCGGACCCTGTTAAACCGCCTAATGTAGATTCAGCTTTGTTTATAACACTTCCAACTGTGGTGTTTGTTTTTGCTGCATCAATAATCGTTGTTGAATTTGTTATAGCAGCGTCTTTTATAATATTACCCCAGTTTTGTGCTTTTGATGTTAAACTTACAGTAACTAGTGCTGTTATTAATAATAATTTATTTTTCATAATGGATATTTTTTTAATAAGTATTTACGCTTTTAAAAGAGAACTATCTCTTAATATTTAAATTTACAGTGGTTTTACAAATATATTGCCAAATATACTATGAATGCAGAACTTTTAACAATAGGTAACGAAATATTAATTGGTCAAATTACCAACACAAATGCTGTTTGGATGGCTCAGGAACTTAATTTAATTGGCGTAAGTGTTGTTCACATGAGTTCGGTAGCAGATGAAAAGCAGGCTATTTTAAAGGCTTTTGCGGATGCTAGCAAACGAGCAGATATTGTTTTAATAACTGGTGGACTTGGTCCAACAAAGGATGATATTACAAAATCTACCTTTTGCGAGTACTTTGAAACTGAATTAGTGACAGATGAAAATGTGTTAAAAGATGTTACAGGATTTTTTTCGAAGCGAAATAAGGAAGTTTCTGAAATTAATAGAAAGCAAGCCGAAGTTCCAAAGGGCTGTTTGGTGATTAGAAATAAAAATGGAACAGCTCCAGGAATGTGGATGGAAAAGAATAATACCATTTTTGTGTCGATGCCTGGCGTACCTTACGAGATGCAGGCTATGATTACGGATAATATAATTCCTGAAATAAAACGAAGATTTAAATTACCTTTTATTTTTCATAAAACTATTTTAACGCAAGGCATTGGAGAAAGTGATTTAGCTGATTTAATTAGCGATTGGGAAGATGGTTTAACTGAAAAAGAAATTGGGTTAGCTTATTTACCTTCGCCAGGAATGGTTCGATTGAGATTAAGTAGTAAAGGATTTGATGAATTAGAGCTACATCATAAAATTGAATCTCAAATAGAAAAGGTGAAACCTTTGATAGAGAAATATATTTATGGTTATGAAGAGTATGGGAAAGCTCAACCTAAGATTGAAGACATATTAGGACAATTATTATTGGAAAAAGGTTTGAAATTGGGATTAGCAGAAAGTTGTACGGGTGGTTATATTTCTCATTTAATTACCAGTGTTGCAGGAAGTTCTAATTATTACAATGGATGTATTGTCCCTTATCATAATGAGTTTAAACACAATTTATTGAAAGTTGATAATACTATTTTCGAAAAAAATGGGGCTGTTAGCAAAGAGTGCGTGATCGCAATGGCTAAAGAAACATTAAATACCTTTAAGGCAGATGTGGCTATTGCAGTTTCAGGTATTGCTGGTCCTGGTGGAGGAACCGATGAAAAACCAGTGGGTACAACTTGGATAGCCGTAGCTTATGGGGATAGAATTGTACCTAAGCAATTTGTATTTGGACACAATAGATTACGTAATATTCAAATGACAGCAAATACAGCTATGAATATGTTGCGTAAATTAATTTTAAAAATAGAAGATTAAATAAAAGTTGTTTGATTTTAGTTATTTGTTTCTGGAAATATCCAACAACAAATATCCAACAACGAAAAACTAATTTTATGAAACTAGCATACAGAGAATTTGGATCAGGCCAGCCACTAATTATATTACATGGCTTATTCGGGCAAAGCGATAATTGGAATACATTAGCCAAACGGTTTGGAGAAAATGGATTCAGAGTTTTCACGGTCGATCAGCGTAATCATGGATTATCACATCATGATAATGCATGGGATTACCATGTGATGGCAATGGATTTAAAAGAATTTATTGAAACACATCAACTAGAAAATGTAATTCTTTTAGGACATAGTATGGGAGGAAAAACTGTAATGTTCTTTGAACAGATGTATCCACAAGTAGTACAAAAAATAATAGTGGCCGACATTGCCCCAAGAGCTTATGAGCCTCATCACGATTCTGTTTTAAAAGCATTAAATGCTGTAGATTTTACAGAGATAAATACACGCAAAGAAGCTGAAAATATTTTAGGACACTATATTTCAGATTTTGGAACCAAGCAGTTTTTGTTAAAAAATATATATTGGAAAGAAGATGAAACTAAGCAAATGGCTTGGCGTTTTAATTTAAAAGTAATTACTGCAGAATATAATAACATTGGTGTGAGAGTTCCTGATTTTAAAAGTGATACAGAGACATTGTTTATAAGAGGAGAGAAATCAAATTACATTTCCGATGAGGACGAACAAGATATCGCTAACCGTTTTTCCGATTATCAGTTAAAAACTATTGCTAATAGCGGACATTGGGTTCATGCTGAACAGCCAGATGCTTTTTTTAATTGTGTGTTGGAATTTATTGCTTAAGCTTTAAAAGCCTCTTCAATTAATTGAATCGTGTTTTTTAAACGCTCTTCTCCAATGCCTTTGATGATTTTATAATCAACATCTAATTTTTGAAGTTCATGTTTATTCCATTTGAATAAATGTTCTCTTAAATCTTCATTTCTTCTTTGCGGATCGGCAATCCAAGGCACATCATTATTGGTTATTAAGGTTAAGTCATAATCATTATCCTTAATCGACTTACTTATAAAATCCGGTACTTTGTTGAATTTATGTGTACTCCAAATTTTGATAGTGATTAAGGATGTGTCGCAGAATAAAAAACGGTTAGCTTTTGGCAAGTATTCTTTTTCTAATTCTAATTGTTTTTTTGCAATGATTTCTAAATCGGAAGTATTGTAATAAACCAACGTACCGACCAGGCGTAAGA
>SYEI01000101.1 GCA_005800865.1 Bacteroidota bacterium
CCTGGATTTACAGTAAAAGGAGGAGTAAACTATAAATTAAATACACATTACAATGTATATGCAAATATTGGCGTGTTAAGTATTGCCCCTAAATTTAATAATGTATATAATGGTAATCAAATTGGAAATGTTGAATTTGAAAACTCAGCAAATCAGCTTATAAATTCTCAAGAAATTGGAATGGGGATAAATTATAAATCAATTGCTGTAAATGTTAATATGTACTATACTAAATGGGACAATAAACCAGTGCCAACGGTTACTGGTAATAATAATGATGTATATAATATTAATGGTGTAAATACTTCACATCTTGGAATTGAAGTTGACTGGGTTTATAAAATTATAAAGCAATTGGAATGGGAAGGGACTATATCTATTGCAGATTGGAAGTATAAAGGTGGAAGTACTGTTATTTTAATCGACGAGATTACAGGAAATATTGCAGGTACTGTTGATTATAGTGCCAATAATGTGCACTTAGGAAACGCTGCTCAAATGCAATTTAGTAACGCCTTAAAATATAAATTAAATAAAGGTTTTTGGATAAAACCTCGATATACCTATTTTGCTAAAAATTATTCAGAATTTAGAGCTACGGATTTAGTAGGTGCCAATAAAGATAAAGAGTCGTGGAGATTACCTAATTATGGATTACTAGATTTAGCTGCTGGGTATGAGTTTAAATTAGATAAAATAAGAATTAATTTAAATGCAAATGTTACAAATGTTTTAGATGCTTTTTATATATCTGATGCAACAAATAATGTGATAGCTCAAAATTTTGACGCCAATTCGGCAACTGTGTTTATTGGCCCAGGCAGACAATTTAAATTTGGAATGAGATTAACTTTTTAAAACTATAAAATAAACAAAATGAAAAAGACAACAATTATAACATCCGTGTTGGCTTTGATAGGAACACTATCATTTGCTCAAGCACCATTGCCAACAACAGAAAACTTTAATAGTTTTATCGGAACATTTGCTCAGGCAGGATGGACATTTAATGAGAATCCAGCTGGATCTCCAAGTTACTCTTATCCTTCTGGTGGAGTATCCGGTACAGCTGCAGGTCGTTTAGATGAGACTAATGATAATATCGTAGTATTTGTTGGTGATCAAATGGGACAGGTAACTTTTGCATTAAAAGGAACTGTAACATCAGCGCCATGGCAAGGTGTTTTTGATGTTCAAGAATCTACTAATGGCTCAACTTGGACTACTACTTTGGCATCTTACACTACAGGTGTTTTAGCTACTAGTTTTAATACTTATTCAGTAACTCCATCAGCTAGTGCTCGTTATATTCGCTGGAATTTCACTAATAAAGTAAGTGGGTATAATGTAGCAATTGATGATATTAATATTAGCGAAGGTAATCCAGTAACATCAGATATTAACGTGTGGTATAATACTACAAATGTTTTAACGAATGGTACTACTGCTCCTTATAATACAGCAGTAGGCACTCCACTTAATTTGAATTTTTTAGTAAGAAATGTTGGTTTAGCAACATTAAACGTGTCATCAATCAGTTTCACAGGAGCTAATGCTTCTGATTATTCAGTCGTATCTCCTGCTACACCATTTTCTGTAAACGCACAATCAAACCAATCTTTAACTATAACATTCAATCCAGGTGCTAATGGCTCGCGTATTGCTGATATGGTAATTGCAAGTAATGATCCTGATGAGGCTTCGTATATCATTCACTTAAACGGCGTTGGCGGAACTACAGCATCACAACCAACTGGTCAAGCATCTGCTTTAACTTTTAGTAATATTAAATCTTATCGTGCAGCTTATTCTTTTGTTAATGCTGTTGGTGGTGCTGATGGATATGTTGTTTTGTATAAAAAGTCATCAACTCCTATTACAGATGTACCAGTTGATGGTGTATCTTACATGAGAGGTGATATGATTGGTTCATCTAAGGTTGCTTATGTTGGAACAAGTACATTAAATACGGTTCCAAATGTTTGGGCATCATCAAGCTATCAGTTATCAGTTTTTGCTTACAATGGAAGTGGTTCTTCAATTAATTACAATACAACTTCACCAGCGACTAATAGTTTAACGAGTTTAGGTTCTATGCAGCCAGCTAATGAATATAATGGAATCTCTACATCTAATTCTTCTTTTGTAACAGATTTACATAATAAGATTAATCCACATACATCGGTTTTTTATAGTAATTACACAAACACTATGTTAAATTTATTTGAGGCTAGAGATACTACAAATGGTCAAAAGTTTGTTGAATGTCGTTACAGTTCTTACCGTGTTGTTTATACACCTCCGTTTGATTATACAGCTTCTGATTTTAGCCGTGAACATACTTATTGCCATCAATGGATGCCAACAAACCCAGCAAATAGCCCAGAGTTGCCTGAGTATAATGACCAACATCATTTATTTCTTACTAAACAAACGGATGTTAATGCTGAAAGAAGTAATTATCCTTTAGGTGATGTTGTTGCACCATTAAATACATTTATGAATTGTAAAGTAGGAAACGATGCTTTTGCTCATAAAGTTTTTGAACCACGCGGAGATCAAAAAGGTAATTCTGCTCGTGCATTAATGTATATGGCAGTTTGCTATAATGGAGTAAGTGGAAATAACTGGGCGTTCAAAAACCCTATTAATA
>SYEI01000102.1 GCA_005800865.1 Bacteroidota bacterium
CTGTTTCGGTTAAAGAAAATGATTTTGATAAAAATGTAAAAGTGTATTTTTATGATAAAACCATTTACGTTGATTTTTTAAACAAGAATAACGAAAACTCAACTATCGAAATTTATAATGCCACTGGACAAATAGTTTCTACTCAGCAAATCGAAAATAATTCGGTTAATAAAATCGATGTTTCTTCTTTTAAATCAGGCATTTACATGTATAAAGTTTCTGGTAAATCTCAAGGGAAATTCGGAAAATTATTTATCGACTAATAAGTTTTAATCACTATTTTTAAAACCCTAACCAAATCAGTTAGGGTTTTATTTTAACTATATGTATAAATTTCGTTTACTTACATTAATTGGATTATTTATTAGTTCAGTTTCTTTATATAGCCAAACAGGCACAGGAGTTTTAAAAGGCAATATCACCGATAAGGATAGTAAAGAACCTATTATTGGAGCTACGATTCAATTATTGAGCGATTTATCTAAAGGAACTGCTACTGATATTGAAGGTAATTATGTGTTGGTTTTAGATACTGGTAAGTACAAAATTTTGTGTAGTTATTTAGGTTTACAAAGCGATACCTTTTCGGTGGTAATTAAAGAGAATGAAATTTTCCAAAAAAATTTAGCTTTAAAACAAAACGCAAAAACACTTGAAACAGTAGTTGTTTCATCTGGTAAATTTGAACAAAAACTTGAAGAATTAACCGTTTCGATGGAAGTGTTAAAACCTAGTTTAATTGCTAATAAAAACACCACAAGTATCGAAACGGCGTTAGAGCAAGTTCCTGGATTAACCATTATTGATAACGACCCTCAAATTAGAGGAGGGAGTGGTTTTACATTTGGAGTTGGAAGCCGCGTTGCTATTGTGGTGGATGGTGTGCCCTTATTAAGCGGAGATGCAGGTCGACCAGAATGGAGTTATATTCCTGTAGAAAACATCGAGCAAATTGAAGTGATTAAAGGCGCATCCTCTGTTTTGTATGGTTCATCTGCTTTAAACGGAGTTATTAGTATTCGTTCGGCTTATCCTCGTAGTACACCTAAAACTAGTATTAATTATTCGGCAGGGCAATACAGTATTCCTCAAGCTCCTTCCGAAAATTGGTACAAGACGCGAGACAATAATTCTTTCCCTGGCTTTAGTAATTTAAATTTGTTTCATTCGCGCATCATTAATAAAAATTTAGATTTTGTGATTGGTGCCAATTTTAATATCGATCAAGGTTATATTGGCCCGCCACCTCCAGCGCCATACATGGAGCCCGCAATTAAAAAAGCATTATTATTGGAAGATTCAATTCCTACATTCACAAATAATGATATGCTTAAGAAGAGAGCTCGTGTGAACGTGAATTTGCGATATCGAGCAAAACGTATTGAGGGATTAAATTTTGGAGTAAATGCAAATTTCATGGTTAATAAAACCAATATGGTGTTTGCTTGGCTAGATGACTCTTTAGGATTATATAGAGGTTATCCGGGCGCTGTGTTTTTAGAAGACCAAGTATTATTTAACGTAGATCCTTTTATAAAGTACACCACTAAAAATGGGTTGAGTCACAGTTTACAAACGCGCGTTTTTCACTCTGATAATGTCATCTCAAATAATCAATCCAATAAAGGAACCATGTATTTTGGCGAATATCAAATGCAACGTAAATTTAAAAGCATTGATTTAAACTTTACTGGTGGAGTGGTCGGTAATATTTCATATTCTTCTTCTAGATTATATGTATCGAGCGGACAACCAAATAATAAAATTGTAAATGCTTCAGGATATATGCAGTTGGATAAAAAGTTTTGGAGAGTTTTAAATTTATCTGGAGGAGTGCGTTACGAATATTTTAAAATGAATGATTTAAATAGTGTAGTAGCTCCAATTTTTAGAGCGGGAGCAAATTTGCAAATAACTAGAGGAACTTTTATTCGTACCTCATACGGTCAAGGATTTCGTTATCCAACAATTACCGAAAGATATATTACAACAAAAGCTGGGTTATTTGGTATTTTTCCTAACCCTGATTTAAAGCCGGAAACTAGTAACAGTTTTGAAATTGGAATTAAGCAAGGATTTAAAATCGGAAACTGTAAAGGTTATTTTGATATCGCAGGTTTCTACCAAAAATACCATAATACCATTGAGTATTTATTTGGCGTTTGGGACCCCGAGGTTGCTATTGTTGGATTTAAATTTTTAAATACTGGCGATTCAAGAGTAAGAGGCGTTGATATGTCGTTGGCGGCTACAACTCCCGAAACCAACAAGCGTTTTGGCGTATCAGCATTGATAGGCTACACTTACATTGAGCCTGTTAGTTTAACTCCTGATAGTGTGTATGCTCGTGATAAATCGTTAGGTGGCTTTGGTCAAGATTTAAGCTACAAAAGCAGTAGTATGGATACAACTAATAATATTTTAAAATACCGCTTTCAACACATGTTTAAATTGGATTTGGAGTTTAAAATTTACCGTTTTAATGTGGGAGTAAGTAATAAGTACTACACAAAAATGCAAAATGTTGACAGAGCTTTTAAGGATGTTGAAACTTTAACAGAAGGCTTTTATCCTTATGTAGAAAAAATAAAAGGTGTAAATTATTGGCAAACGCATTTAGACATTAGTATTTGGGATGCCCGAGTAAGCTATAGTGTAGATAAGAAACAAAAGGTTTCTATTGTTTGCAATAATGTGTTTAATGCAGAGTATTCTTTAAGACCACTTAAAATTGAATCGCCACGCACAGCAGCCGTTCAATATGTGTTAACGTTTTAATAACGTATATTTCTAGTATTTTGTCTTTAGTACGCATTAATTCTCTATTTTTGTTTTAAAGATAATGTATGTTTTTACTTGCAGGCAATTTGCAAACCTTTAACGATTTTTTTAGTCATTACCTGCCGGTAAAAAATCCTGTATTAATTTTAGCCTTAACACTTCTTATCATTTTATTTGCGCCTTTAGTTTTAAAGCGTTTTCGTATTCCAGGAATTATTGGTTTAATTATAGCTGGTGTAATTATTGGTCCACACACTCTACATATTATCGAAAAGTCAACTAGCTTTGAGTTGTTCAGTAAAACTGGTTTACTCTACATTATGTTTTTGGCTGGTTTAGAAATTGATATGCAAGAGTATAAACAAAACCGAAGCAAAAGTTTGGTTTTTGGAGCTTTCACATTTTTCATTCCTATTAGTATTGGCTTTTTAGTATGCACTTACATATTTGGTTTTAGCTTGTGGCCAGCTTTATTGTTAGCCAGTATGTTTGCTACTCACACACTGTTGAGTTACCCTATTGTAAGTAATATGGGTATTGTAAAAAACAGGGCGGTACAAATATCTTTTGGAGGAACTATTATTACCGATAGCGCTGTGCTTATTTTATTAGGCGTCATTACCAATGTAGTTGGGGGCGAAATTAACGCGATGTTTTGGGTAAGATTAGTTGTGTCCTTAGGTTTGTTATGTTTTGCTGTTTTATATTTACTTCCTAAAGTAAGTCGCTGGTTTTTTAGAAACATCGAAGGACAGGGAAGTTCACAGTACATTTATGTATTAGCAGTTGTATTTATTGCAGGTTTCTTTTCTGAATTAGCAGGCGTTGAACCTATTATTGGAGCTTTCTTAGCTGGTTTAGCTTTAAATCGGGTTATTCCTCATAACTCCGTATTAATGAATCGTGTGGTGTTTATTGGTAACACTTTGTTTATTCCTTTCTTCTTAATTAGCGCGGGTATGCTGGTTGACTTTACCGTATTTTTAAAAGGAACGGATGCTTTAA
>SYEI01000011.1 GCA_005800865.1 Bacteroidota bacterium
ATTACTTTAGAATGTGTAACGAAATGCGTGTAACTGTTCCTGAATCAATGAAATACTTCTGTATTAACGAGGCAACAGCTTACTATCTACAAAAATATATTCAATACCGTAAACGTAAAATTTTCTTCGGACATCAAACAATTCAAGATTTAGTAGATGTTATTAGAAAAAACAGAGAAGAGAAATTTTTATTACCTGCAGCTGATGTTCACAAAGAACAAATATGTGAATTTTTAGATGCTATCAATATTAAGTACACAAAAGCCGTATTATACAGAACTGTAAGTGCTGACTTATCTGATATTAAAAATTTAAACGACTACGATGTGTTAGCATTTTTTACTCCTGCTGGCATTAATTCGTTAAAGCAAAACTTCCCTAATTTTAAACAAGGTAATACGCGTATTGCATGTTTTGGCGCTGCTGCGGCAAATACATTAAAAAAACACGGTTACCGTTTAGATATTTATGCGCCTAATCCTAAAAACCCAAGTATGTCGGGTGCTTTGGATGAGTACATCAAGGAAGCAAACAAACGCTAATTACTTTATTGGTTGAGATTGTATAACCGATAACAAAATCGCCAATTACATCTCATGGATTTTACCTTTACTAAAATAGAACGTTTGTGTAGCAAAAAAGCTATCGACGATTTATTTGCCAATGGTAAATCAAAAAATCAATTTCCTTTTAAATTAATTTATAAGAAAGCAGAGTTTGAAAGCCCTTTTCCTGTAAGAGCGATGTTTGTAGTTCCTAAAAAGAAACATAAACGGGCCAACAAACGAAATGATATTAAACGCCGTATGCGCGAAGTTTACCGCCTACACAAACATATTTTATACGAAGCTCTTAAAACTCAAAAGCTAGACATTATGTTTATTTGTTTGAGTAATGAAGAATTAGAATACGCTACCATTGAAAAAAGTATGCTTCAATTAATGGAGACTTTAGGGAAGATGGAGTTTTTGGTTGAGGGGAAGTAATTAATTAAATCTCTATTGCAATAGATATTAGGTTCTCTAGATATCAGTATTTCAATTGAATTTTATCGTCTTAACAAGAGAATCAAATAATTTAGAACAGTCTTCGCTTGGTCCGTCTGTGAAGTTAATTTGTAAAAACTTGTCACCGAATGGAACTGCATAAGTTCTACTTCTTGCTTTTATTGTATCAGAATTTTTTGTGAGCATATTAAACTTAGCTGAAAAATAAAACGCTTGCCTGCCAGCAAGTGTTATAGTTTTAGCATTTTCTAGGTATTGAAAGTCATTCAAATAATTTTTCATGCTTTCTGCACTTTTAGTCATAACAGAAACAAATTGGGAAAAACTTTTAGTGTCGTTTAGTCTTAGATTAACTTGTATGACTGGAATAAGACCTGCGTGTTCTGAAGGTTTATATTTCATCTGTGAAACTACAAGTACTGAACCTTTGTGGTCTGAAATGTATTTATTTAGTTCAACACCTGTCACTTTAAATTTATGAAGGTTGTCCCAAATTTCTTGGTTTGTTGTCCCATGCCAACCGCTTGGTGGGGTCATTGAAAATTCTAATTCGTTATTTGTCTGTTTGAAAGATGTTGCGATTACCAAAAAGGTTACTGTTACGAATACTTTAAGTACTGATGTTGTCATAGTATTGTGCCTACTTATAAATTAGCCTACTTCCCAATCTCGTCCAAGCTCTTCATCACCTTTTCTTTTAGCTCTTCTTTAAATAAAACCAATTTATCAAAAATAGCTTTGTCTTGGCAACCTAAAATTTGAGCCGCTAATATTCCTGCATTTTGAGCAGCGTTTACTGCAACCGTTGCAACAGGTACGCCATTTGGCATTTGCACGATAGATAATAATGAATCCCAACCGTCAATAGAATTACTTGATTTTACAGGAACACCAATAACTGGTAATGGCGTTAAGGAAGCTACCATGCCTGGTAAATGTGCTGCTCCACCTGCACCAGCAATAATCACTTTAAAGCCTTTTGCGTGAGCATTCTTTGCGTAATCAAACATACGCTCTGGCGTGCGATGTGCAGATACAATCGTTACCTCGTGAGGAATTCCCATTTTCTTTAAAAAATCTGCTGCATCATTCATGATTTTTAAATCACTACTGCTTCCCATTATAATACCTACCATATCTTTTATTTATTTGTTGTTAGTTTTTAGTGCTAGGAAATTACCTTCACTAAATCTTTTACGGTTATTGCTTTCTTCTTTGCTAAATTCAAATCATCATCTATCACGGTGATGTGCCCCATTTTACGGAAAGGTTTTGTTGTAGTTTTTCCATACAAATGAATGTACACACCTTTGTATTTGATGGCATCTGTTAAGCCTTCGTATTTTGCTGCACCTTCATGATTTTTTTCGCCTAATAAATTAATCATCACTGCTGGCTTAATAATGCTTGTATCACCTAAAGGTAAATTTAAAATAGCTCGCAAATGTTGTTCAAATTGCGAAGTGATATTGCCTTCAATTGTTTGATGTCCGCTATTATGTGGACGAGGTGCTACTTCGTTTACTAATACTTTACCATCTTTAGTAACGAATAACTCAACGGCTAAAATTCCAACAATATTTAATTTTTCTGCAATCTTAATTGCAATTTCAGTAGCTTGTTTATCAATGCTTTTTTTAATGTTAGCTGGCGAAAATAAAAACTCTACTAAATTAGCTTCTGGGTTAAACTCACACTCAACTGCAGGAAAACATTTGGTTTCCCCGCTTTCGTTGCGAGCAACAATCACTGAAATTTCTTTATCAAAATCTACTAAGCGCTCTAACACGCTTGGTACTTCAAAAGCATGTTCTATTTTATTAGGATGCCCTAATTTTACAACGCCTTTACCATCGTAACCACCAGTGCGCATTTTTTGAAAGAAAGGAAAGAAGTCTTTATACTTTTCTATTTGAGCTTTATTTTCTACTAAAAAGAAATCAGGGCTTGGAATATCATTACGTTGGTAAAACATTTTTTGCAATCCCTTGTCTTTGATAATTTCAATGACTTCTGGTTGAGGAAATACTTTTTTTCCAAGCTTTTGTAAATCTTTTAAAGCTTCAACGTTTACGTTTTCAATTTCAATGGTAATGATGTCTTTATCCTTACCAAATTTGTAAACGGTATCGTAATCGGTTAAACTACCTTTGGTAAATTCGTTAGCAATAGCTTTACAAGGTGCATTAGCATCAGGATCTAAACAACAAATATATAAGTTGTAATTGATGGCGCTTTGTATCATCATACGGCCAAGCTGACCGCCGCCTAAAACGCCTATTTTAATTTTATCGGGTTGAAAATAGTTCACGGATTAAAGGTAAATATTTTTTAGTAATTTAAGTATGAAACTTATATTATGGCTTTACAGTATTTCCGCGTGAGGGATGCAAGCGAAAATCCTTTTACGTAACGAAGTGAAGTAAAAGATTGTAGCGACAGCCCGACGGCACTGCCTCTTTTGCGCCGGCACGCCCAAACGAATATATAGCTCATAAAAAAACCGCTACAAGAGCGGTTTTCCTAATTTATTTAGCAGCTTTTTTAGCTGCTTTTTTTGGTGCTGCTTTTTTAGCTGCTAAGCCTGCTGCTATTTGCTCTGCCGTAACTGCTGTTGCTTTTTTACGTGGACGAACTTTTCCAAATGAACCTACTTGAATTTTTCCACGTCTTGTTTTTTGATCGCCTTTTCCCATGATGAAATGTGTTTTAAATTAATTGACTCAAAAATAGCTTATTTAATGGTATTTTCAAACATAAATTTGAAGTCTTGCTGCTAAAAACGTTTATTCGGGTTAAAAGGCTTAGTTGGCTTCTCAATAGTAGTTAATATCGAGGTCATTTTTTGTTTATCACTCAATAATTTTTTCGCTTCATTCACATCAGTATCATACTTCAATGCCGTCTCGATTCTTCCTTTTTGAAATGTAAAACGTGAGGCTAATTCCTCTTCAATAAACTGTTTAATCTCGGGTTTAAAACGCATTAAATCATCTTTTTTATTCGACTCCATTTTGTTTAACAAAGCCTCATATTCTGTCTTGATACTTTCGTAATATTTTTCGTTTGATGCGTCTAGTTTTAAGTCTTCTAAAGCAAAATCGCTTTGTGTTTTATACTTATAGTCTTTATCTTTTAAATAGCTAATGAAATCATTATAATCATTATCTGAAAAAGTTGAAGTTGCATTAAATTGGGGGTGTTTCAATATATAAGAATTCACATAAGTAAATACATGATTTCTATTTAATAAAGTCGCTAAAATATTACTGTATTTGATAGGGGTTGTTTTTACATCTGGTAATATTCCAGCACCATCATAAATAATACGTCCATTTTTAGTTTTAAAAGCAGTGATTAAAGAATCTGGAACTTTCTCTACTCTACCATCTTCGTCTTTATGCGTGTAATCTAATGCTTGAATACAACGGCCGCTTGGGATGTAATACTTAGCCACCGTTACTTTTAATTGTGCGTTATAAGTTAACGGACGTGTTTGTTGTACTAATCCTTTTCCAAAAGAACGTTGACCCATAACTACCGCTCTATCTAAATCTTGCAAAGCACCTGAAACAATTTCTGATGCGGAAGCCGAATTATTATCCACTAAAACTACTAATGGAATTTGTGTGTCAATTGGCGAATACAACGAAAAATATTGTTTGTTCCAATCTTTTACTTTTCCTCTTGTAGAAACCACTTCATTGTTTTTTTCTACAAATAAATTCACAATGTTTACAGCTTCGTGAAGTAATCCACCTGGGTTACCGCGTAAATCTAAAATTAATGACTTGCAATTTTTTTCTTTTAATTTTAATAAAGCGTCTTTTACTTCGCCCGAACAATTATCTGTAAAGCTGGTTAACTTAATATAACCAACTTCTGCGTTTAGCATATCAGCATAAGGAACCGCTTTTACTTTTATTTCTTCACGCACCAAGCTAACTTCAGAAGAAGTGGTTTGACCTAAACGAATAATTTTTAATTTAATTGGTGTGCCGGCTTGGCCCTTTAACATATTAGTAATTTCTTCTGTTTTTTTACCAGAAACATTTACGCCGTTTACTTCTATAATTTCATCGCCCGCTCTTAAGCCAGCTTTATAAGCTGCAAAAGTTTCGTAGGGCTCAGTTACTGTAATTTTATTATTCACATCTTGTATTAGTGCTCCAATTCCGCCATACTCACCAGTAGTCATAAAGCGATAATCTTCAATGTCATTTTCGGTATAATAATTTGTGTAAGGATCTAAAGATGCTAACATGGCTTCGATACCTGTTTTCATTAATTGCCCAGGCTTTGTTTCATCCACATACGCAATATTTAATTCGCGATAAAGCGTATTAAATACATCTAAGTTTTTAGAAACCTCAAAATAATCTTGAGAAAAATTAAATGCAAACACAGAAGCGATGCATAAACAGCCGATGATGATATATTTCTTCATAATAGTGATATAAGTATCAATTAAACATAGGGATACATAAAAATACTGTAAAAAATGCATTAAAATTTAGCAATTAGCGTTTTTTATACAACAAATATGTGAACGGCTTGTTTAGTAAACTAGCGGCTTTACTAAGTCAATGTCGGGTTTCACCCATCTGTTAAGTTAATGGCACGGTTTTTCATTAACTTTGTTTCAGAATCCCCGAGTTAATTTATGTAAACCCATTAAAAGATAAAACAATGGCAACACAACAACTCACCATCCCTATGTTTCCGCTAAATATGGTATTGTTACCAGGCGAAACAAAAACCCTTCACATATTTGAAGAGCGTTATAAGCAATTAGTGGCCGACTGTTTAGATAACGAAGCCCATTTTGGTATTCCATTCATGCATCAAAAAGCGATGGGTGATTATGGTATTGAAGTAAAAATTAGCAATGTGATTAAGTTATACGAAAACGGCGAATTGGATATTGCTATTGAAGCGATTAGAGTTTTTAAAATCATTGAATTTTCGAAAGTATTAACGCCAAAATTATATGGTGCTGGTGTTATTCAATTTGAAGAAGAAATTACTGAAAAACCTTCTCACCTGCTTCAAGAATTAACCAAAGAATATATGTGGGTGTCTCAAGAAAATATAATTCCTATTGACGCTTTTGATAATACAAACGTTTATGGCATTGCAAGATTATTAGATTTATCGGCGCCCGAAAAATATGAACTCATTAAAGCAAAATCTGCTATTAACAAAGAAGACTACTTAAAGCCAAAAATTAAGCTATTTATTCATTTGATAAAAACAGAGAATGAATTGAAATCGAAGTTTGTTCTAAACTAATTTTTATTGGAACACAGATGACGCTGATTAAGCAGATTTTTTTATTTAAAAAAACAATCCGCAAAAATGCTATCCGTGTGCATCCGTCAAATCTGTTCTATCCGTGTTCCTATTATTACATACAATAAAAAAAGCCTCTCTCGTTTCCGAAAGAGGCTTTTAGTTTTAAGCTAATCTTAAATTATTTTTTAGCTGGAGCAGAATTTTCAGTAGCAGCAACTGCACGAGTTGTAGTTACAGAAACAACTGATACGTTTTTAGCATTTAATAAAGTAGCGCCTTCTACTACGATATCACCTACTGCAATTGAATCACCGATATCTAATTTTGTAATGTCGATAGCGATAGTATCAGGTAATGTAGCAGCAATTCCACGTACTTTTAATTTACGCATTTTCAATACTAATTTACCACCTTTTTTAACACCATCAGATTGACCTGTAATAACGATTGGAATATTTGCTGTTACTGGTTTTCCTTCTTGAATTTCTAAAAAATCAGCGTGAATTAAATTATCAGTGATTTTGTGATATTGTGCTTCTTGTAATACAGTTTTGTAAACTTTACCACCTAAGTCGATTTCAACGATGTGTGCATTTGGAGTGAAGATCACTGGTTTGAAAGCACGAATATCTGCTTCAAAGTGAATTTGCTCTTTTCCACCATAAATTACACATGGCACATTTCCTTTTTCTCTAACCGCCTTAGCGTTTACCTTTCCTACGTTCGCACGTAACGAACCGCTCAATTGTACTGATTTCATTTTGTTTTGTTTTTTGTGATGTGTTTAAAATGCTCGCTTCATTTTTTGACATCTGTTATTTTTATTTATTTAATGCGAGTGTAATTACATAATAAAATTGCTACTGATAGACTCATAGTTTTGTACGCTATGAATTACTTTAGCAAATAATTCGGCTACTGATAATACTTTAATTTTCTCACTCTCTTGTCTCAATGGCACTGTATCTGTTACAATCAATTCCGTTAATTTAGAGTTTGCAATGTTTTCGTAGGCTTTTCCTGATAAAATAGCATGTGTACAAACAGCTCTTACACTTAATGCACCACGTTCCATCATCATATCAGCAGCTTTACATAAAGTACCACCTGTATCTACTAAATCATCTACTAATACAATATTTCTTCCTTCAATATCTCCAATAGCCGTCATGTGATCCACAACATTTGCTTTTGTACGCTGTTTGTAGCAAATTACGATTTCTGATTTTAAATGTTTAGCGTAAGCGTTTGCACGTTTACTGCCACCCATATCAGGCGCTGCAATAGTTAAGTTTGGTAAATTCAAACCTTGTATATATGGTAAAAATATAGAAGAAGCGTATAAATGATCTACTGGAA
>SYEI01000103.1 GCA_005800865.1 Bacteroidota bacterium
ATTCTCGTAAATAAAAAACCCTCAGCTAGCTGAGGGTTTTGATATTAAGATTCTTTTCTGTTATTTATTTCGTCTCTTATTTTAGAGGCTAATTCGTATTGTTCTTCATCCAAAGCCGTTTCTAATAAATTTTTTAATTCTTCAGTCGATTTAGATTTATACTCGCCTTCTGGATTAGCTGGCGATGAACTTTCTTCAACCGGCGCAGATGACATAGCACTTTCATTTGATGGCAAAGTTTCATCATCCAATACAATACCTGCCGTTTTTAAAATAAATTCGTAAGTATAAATTGGGCAGTTAAATCGAACAGCTAATGCAATCGCATCACTTGTACGCGCATCAATTTCAACTTCGCGAGTTCCATCAGTACAAACTAATTTCGCGTAAAAAATACCTTCTACTAAATTGTATATTAAAATTTCAGTCACTTCAATAGAGAAGGTTTCTGAAAAGGCTTTAAATAAATCGTGCGTTAATGGGCGAGTAGGAGTCATTTTTTCTAACTCAATAGCAATTGCCTGAGCTTCGAATCCTCCAATAATAATTGGTAAACGACGGCTACCAGTACTTTCACCTAAAACAAGGGCGTAAGCGCCACTTTGTGTTTGGCTGTACGATAAACCAACAATTTCTAATCTAACTTTCTTCATACCCATTTTAACGAGAATCTAATATACAAAAAATGGTTGAATTTAGTTTTGATTTGCTTTGAATTTTTTAACTGCTTCTATCAATTTAGGAACAATTGTAAAGGCATCTCCAACCACTCCGTAATCAGCAGATTTAAAGAAAGGAGCTTCTTTATCGCTATTAATAACCACAATTGTTTTACTTCCGTTAACACCAGCTAAATGCTGAATTGCTCCAGAAATACCAATGGCAAAATATAAATTAGGACGAATAGCAACACCTGTTTGTCCAACATGCTCATGATGTGGTCTCCAGTGCATATCTGCAACCGGACGAGAACAAGCTGTTGTTGCTTTTAATTCTTTTGCTAATTCTTCAATCATTCCCCAGTTTTCAGGGCCTTTCATTCCACGACCAGCAGATACTACTAACTCAGCTTCTGGCAATGGAGCCATTCCGCCAACATCCGTTGATTTTTTTTCTTTTACTACAATTTTAGAAGCGGCTAATTCAACTGTAAAGTCAACTACGGTTGCAGCGTTATCTCCTAATTTTACAGGGAAAGAGTTTGGTAATAAAGAAATGATTTTGATATCGCTGTTAATTGAATACACAGCGGTTGCTTTTCCTGAGAAAACGTTTTTCTTTACTTCTAAGCTTGCTCCATTTACAGTTGGGTAATCAACAGCGCCAGCTACTAAACCAGCTTTTAAACGAGCTGATAAACGAGGAGCCGCAGCTTTACCTGTAATGTCAAAAGAGAAGATAATGATTTTTGAGCCTTCTGCTTTAGCAGCTTGTTCAACCGCCGAAGAGATTAACATACTGTCTAAAGATGCTAAAGCATCATTTTTAACAGATAATATTTTTTTAGCACCTGCTTTCCCAATATCTTCTAATTGAGCAGCATCTGCATTAATAGCTACAGCAGTTACGCTAGAACCTGTTAATTCAGCGATTTTAGCAGCGTAGTTTACTGCCTCTAAAGATGCTTTTTTTACTTTTCCTTTATTTATTTCTGTATATACTAAGATCATTTTATTAAGTTTTTAGTTGTTGGTTTTTAGTTTTTAGTTGAGGATTGTTTTCAAACAACTAATAACTCATATCGAATAACTTTTTAAATAACTTTTGCTTCAATGTGTAACAAGTTCACTAACTCATCCATGTTATTTTCATCAATCATTTTCACAGTTGTTCTTCCTGCCGATAATGTGTATGATTTAACATTGGTTAATTTTTCAGCACCACTTGCCGCTACCACGGTTAATGGTTTTGTACGAGCGCTCATAATTCCTTTCATGTTAGGAATGCGTTGTTCTGCCATTCCTTTAGCACAAGAAACTACTAATGGTAATTCACATTCTACTACTTGAGTTCCGCCATCTACATCATGTTCAACCGTAGCTTTGTTTCCTTCCAAATCAAATTTAGTAGCTAACGAAACTAAAGGTAAATCCATAAAACCAGCAATCATAGCACCAACTGATGAACCATTAAAGCTAATCGTTTCTTTACCTGTCATGATTAAATCATAACCATTAGCTTTTGCATAGTTTGCAATTTGCTCTGCTACAAAATAAGCATCAGGACCTTCCGCATCAATACGAACACCATCATCAGCACCTAAAGCAAATCCCTTACGAATGGTTGCATCGCTATCTGCTAAACCAACATGAATCAAGGTTACTTTTTCAGCCTTACCAGCCTCTTTTAATTCTAACGCACGAACAAGTGCATACCACTCGTCGTATGGGTTAATAATAAATTGTACACCAGCAGCGTTAAATTCTGTATCGCCGTTAGTAAAAGCTATTTTAGTAGTTGTATCAGGTACGTTACTAATTGGAACTAATATCTTCATTGTGTTTTGATTTTTTAAAAAGGTGAGCAAATTTATAAAAATATGGCTGTAAATCAAGTGATAAACAACCGTTTTTTTACTTTGTTTTGACGAAAATATAACCACTTGTAAGCGAGGGTTTTAAGTTTGGAAAAAGATAAAAAAAAGAGTCTGTTTTTAGGGTTTCGACCTCGTTTCTATAATTTCTACAATCGCTTTTAATTCCATTGCTTTTTGTTTACATTTGAAACTTTATATCTTATTATGAGGACAATAGAATTTAGAGAAGCCCTACGCGAAGCAATGAACGAAGAAATGCGTCGCGATGAAACCATTTTTTTAATGGGAGAAGAAGTGGCTGAATATAATGGAGCTTACAAAGTTAGTAAAGGTATGTTGGCCGAATTTGGCCCTAAACGTATTATTGATACGCCTATTGCAGAGCTTGGTTTTGCTGGTATTGGAGTAGGAGCAGCAGTAAACGGGTTACGCCCAATTATTGAATTCATGACTTTCAACTTTTCTTTAGTTGCCATTGATCAAGTAATTAATGCAGCGGCTAAATTTTTAAGTATGAGTGGCGGTCAGTATAATTGCCCAATCGTATTTAGAGGTCCAACGGCTAGTGCGGGAATGTTAAGTTCTCAGCACTCTCAAGCTTTTGAAAATTGGTACGCCAACTGTCCAGGTTTAAAGGTAATTGTCCCATCTAATGGATATGATGCTAAAGGATTAATGAAATCTGCGATTCGTGATAATGACCCTGTTATTTTTATGGAAAGTGAGCAGATGTATGGAGATAAATGTGAAATTCCTGATGGAGAATATTTAATTCCGATTGGAGTAGCTGATATTAAAAGACAAGGAACGGATGTAACGATTGTATCTTTCGGAAAAATTATGAAAGTGGCTTTAGCAGCTGCGGCAGAATTAGAGAAAGAAGGCATTAGCGCAGAGGTGATTGATTTAAGAACGGTTCGTCCGATTGATTACGATACTGTTATTAGTTCTGTAAAGAAAACAAATCGTTTAGTGGTAGTTGAAGAAGCTTGGCCATTGGCAAGTATTTCTTCTGAAATTGCATTCAGAGTTCAGAAAGATGCTTTTGATTATTTAGATGCACCTATCCGTCGTATAACAACTGCCGATGTTCCATTACCTTATGCTCCAACTTTAATTGAAGCTTCGTTGCCTAACGTTGCAAAAACGGTTAAAGCGGTGAAGGATGTGATGTACGCTACGAAATAAAAAATAAATATTTAGCAATAAAAAAACTCCTTCAGATTTTTGAAGGAGTTTTTTGTTTGGTGTGATTACTGTTTAGTTTTTTAACTTCACAATAATAAATTCTGTTCTTCTATTTACAGAGTGTTCGTATTCAGTACAAGTAGATTTTACTTTCCCTTCGCAACCACAAGTGTTTAATAATTTACTTTCACCGTATCCTTTACCAGAAATACGAGTCTTGTCAATCCCCTGCTTTACAATATAACCAGCGGCAGCCACAGCTCTTGCTCCTGATAATTTTAAGTTGGCGGCTGCACCACCTCTACAATCTGTGTGAGCTCCTAATTCAATAATCATATTTGGATACTCTTTCATAATAGCTACAACTTTGTTTAATTCGATAGCAGCATCCGGTCTGATTTTAGATTTGCCTAAGTCGAAATAGATCGGTTTAATGTCAATCATTTTTGCTAAGTCCATACCAACTTCTACTTTACCAATAGTTAAGGATAATAATTCATTCATTTGAATTTCGCCTTCTTTTTTGATATCATAAGTGAAGTTTAATGTTTTGGTGACATAACCTTCTTTTTCAATGGTTACTAAATACAATAATTTATCTCCAATTTTTTTACCTTTAATTGGTTTCCTGTATTCTCCATTTTTTTCCGTTTTTAATAATTCAAAATCATTTGTTATAGCTAAATCTTTGATTTTTATTTTCACGCCTTCAATTCCTGCACCTGTTTTAGCATCGTAAATACCTGCTAACAATGTTAAGTTAGGGTCAATTTCTAATTCAATAGTTTTAGTAAACTCTTCTTCTTCGGTTGATGATTTAGTAGAAATAGAATCTTGCATTTCAAAATACTTTTCTTTTTTAACGAGTAAAGCATAATTAATATCTTCTTCTAACACCGTTTGAAATTCACCTTTTTCGTTTGTCATAAACGAATCGGTATTTAATTTTATAGTAGTTAATGGTAATAACTCTTGTGTGTTTTTATCTTTAATAATAAAATTCACTGTTTTACCTCTCGATACTTTTCTTAATACATCAACATTATATATGTCGTCGTTCATTCCACCATTTTTTCTGTTAGAACTCAAAAAGCCTTTTTTGCCATCTGCGTTTAAGTTATAGGCAAAGTCGTCGTGTTCACTATTTACAGGTTTACCCATGTTGTAAACTTTACCTGCTTTATCATCTCTTATTTTAGTTTCATAAATATCTAAGCCACCTAATCCTTCGTGGCCATTAGAAGCAAAGTATAAAATGTTGTCTTCTGTAATAGAAGGAAATAATTCATTTCCTTTTGTGTTTACTTTTTCTCCTAAGTTTATTGGAGAACCCCAAGCGCCACCTGCATCTTTTTTACAATAGTATAAATCCATGCCGCCTTGTCCGCCACCCATATCAGAAGCAAAGTACAAAGTTTTTCCATCAGCACTGACAGCAGGATGAGCACAGTTATATTCATTACTATTAAATTTCAATACCATCAACGATTGAAGGTTATCATTTAAAATAGTAGCCTGCATGATTTTAAGTTTTTGGCTTCCATCTAAACTTTGATCTTTTTTGTTGGTTGAATTTCTGGTGAAGAAAATGTTTGTACCATCTTTGCTTGCACAAAATGGACCATCATTAAATTTTGGTGCATATTCCGCAATAAACATAGCAGGTGTTTCATATTCTCCAAATTCATTTTTCTCAGTCATAAACATGTGGCAGTAACTATTTCCTGTCCAACCATGTCTTCTTGTAATCCAAGTTGATTTTGTTCTGTTAGACGTAAAAATAATTTTATCATTCATAAATGTGAATGCCGAAAAATCATCAAACTTTGAGTTATGCATAAATTCTTTTAAAGCATAAGCATCTGCATTTTTAGAAAACTTTTGAAGATTCGTAATTGCTTTTGTAAAAGCTTCACCTCTTTTATCTCCTTTGTATTCTTCCATGTATTTTTTCGCGTCATCATATTTACCAGCTTCCATTAAAGCTTGCCCGTAATACAATTTATGAATGTCTTCTGCTTTACCAGTTTTTACTAATTTGCCGTAACAAATTAATTGTCCTCGGTTATTATTAGTTAAACGATAGCAGTCTCCTAAATTGGTTAGTACATCTGCATTTGCACTATCTTTTCTTAAAGCACTTTCATACTTAGGAATAGCTTGTACATACAATTTAGAAGAATAGAGTTTATTGGCTGATTTAATCGTAGGATTTTGTGCTACGCTTTCAAAAGCTAATAAACTGATAATAGAAAATATAATAATTGACTTGTTCATAATACTAGAAATATCTTGGTGTTACTACTTTACGTTGTTTGTATGAGAATAAATACCCTAATGTAATCTCATGTGACCCTTGAGAATACTTTTGGATTTTAGTTAAAGCATAATCATAAGAATAGTTTACTAAAAACTGAGGAGTAACTTGAATTCCTAATAAGGCGGAAATATCAGCACTACTTCTATAAGAAACGCCTGCCCATATTTTATTTTTAATTAAGAAGTTGGCATTGATATCGTATTGTAATGGTGCATTTTGAACCATTTTAACCATCGCCTGTGGTTTTACTTTTAAATCTTCGTTAATTGTAAATACATTTCCAATTGTTAAATAGTAATGGAATTTATTCACACTTAATTTTGTTGATTTATCAATTTCGCCACTTGTGGTAAATACATAACTATCATCAATCATACGGGGAATAGAAAGTCCAGCATAAAAAGTATTAGTGTAATAATATAATCCTGCACCAAAGTTTGGTGTAATAATACTAGGTGTATTTTGAGACACTTGTATATCACCAGCTTCCGTTGCCTTTAACTCAGATAATTTGTTTACTTGGTTATGGATACCACCCATTAAACCAAAAGATAATTTACCTTTTTCGCCTGCTTTAATTCTGTAAGCATAGTTTAAGTATACTAGGTTACGACTTAGTTTACCAATTTGTTCATTTAAGAAACTAACACCTAATCCCATTTTATCATTAGCTAATGGGCCATGTAGTGTAAACGACGTTGTAATTGGTCGTCCTGGAAAATTAACCCATTGTTGACGATGAGTTAAGTTTACAGCCATTGCTTCTTTTGAGCCTGTATAAGCAGGATTAATATACATTTCGTTAAACATATATTGTGTAAACATAGCATCGTATTGTGCTTTAGCACCCACTGCGCTAAACAAAGCTATTACGATTATTAAAATTGA
>SYEI01000104.1 GCA_005800865.1 Bacteroidota bacterium
GCAAAGGACGAGGCAGCAAAAAAATATGTTGTAGTTGATGATCGTAAAAAATCTGTTCCAGTTTACGAAGAGGAATATTGTACGGTTTTCCCTCGTATGTGGAGTCAGCAAGGCAACCATGAAGCGGCTTACCGCTATTGGGGTGATGTGCAAAGTCATCACAAAACCAAACAAAAAATGAATGAGCAAACAGGTCAAATGGAGGAGGTTCAAATTCCTACATTTATTGCTAATATGACTTATTTTATTAGTTACCAAGTTAAGTATATGTATTTGCGTTATTTTGCTTGGAACTTTATTGGTCGTCAAAATGATATTCAAGGCTTAAACGGTAATCCATTAGAAGGTAACTGGAAAACAGGTGTGAAAGGTGTAGATGATTTTTTATTAGATACGGATACGTCTTATGTAACACATAATGCTTCTAATAATATGGCTAGCAATTCGTTTTATGCTTTACCATTCATATTAGGTTTATTAGGCTTCTTTTTCCAATTAAAAAACAACAAAGCGGATACTTGGGTTGTTGCTTTATTGTTTTTATTAACTGGTTTAGCAATTGTCGTTTACTTAAATCAATATCCATATCAACCACGTGAGCGTGATTATGCTTATGCAGCCTCATTCTACGCATTTGCTATATGGATAGGACTTGGCGTATTAGGTATTTACGATTTTTTAAGCAAAAAAGTAAATGCACAAACAGCGGCACTTTTAGCAACAGTGGTTGGTTTAATTATTCCAACATTAATGGCTGCTGAAGGTTGGGGCGATCATAATCGTGCTAAACGTACCATGAGTAGAGATTTTGCAGTGAATTACTTAAACACTTGTGCTCCAAATGCAATTTTATTTACAAATGGTGATAACGATACATTCCCTCTTTGGTATGCTCAAGAGGTGGAAGGCGTTAGAACGGATGTCCGTGTAGTGAATTTAAGTTTATTACAAACAGATTGGTATATCAATCAGCAACGCAGAGCAGCTTATGAATCAGCTCCAGTGCCATTTACGATTCCTGCTGAAAAATACACGCAAAGTAAACGTGAGGTGGTATATATCATGGATAAAGGAACAGGTGCAATGAACTTGAAAAAAGCAATTGACTTTGTTATATCTGATGATTTAGAAAATAAATTAGATTATGGTAACAAACCATTAGATTATTTCCCAACAAAAACTTTCTACGTTCCTGTTGATTCTATGAAAGTTATGCGTGAAAAGGTAATTGCAGTAAAAGATACGGCTCGTTTAGTAAAACAAATTAAATGGAGTATCAATCGTCAATACTTAACTAAAAACGATTTAATGGTATTGGATTTAATTGCACATAACGATTGGAAACGTCCTATTTACTTTGCTGTAACTACTGGTTCTGAAGCTTACTTAGGTTTAGAAGATTATTTTCAATTAGAAGGTTTAGCATATCGCTTAACACCAATTAAAAATACCAATGATGAAATGGCAACAGGTGGACGTGTAAATACTGATATCATGTACGATAACATCATGAATAAATTTGCATGGGGTGGTTTAGATAAGCCAGGTGTAAGTTTAGATGAAAACTGTGCACGTATGGCATCAAATATGCGTATGCAAATGGCAACTTTAGCTGGAGCATTAATCAATAAAGGGCAAAAACAAAAAGCCGAAAAAGTACTGGATTTATGCTTAGAAAAAATGCCTGATGAAAATGTTCGCTATGAAGCAACACTTTATACTATTATTGCTGGTTACTACCAATTAGGTAATATGAAAAAAGCAACAGAATTATCTGCTAAGCTATTTGATATTTTTGAAAATGATTTAAAAGTGTATAACTCACAAACATCTATTCATCGTGCGTCATTTAACAGAGAAGTTGGACAAGCAAAAGAAATTATGCGTCGTTTAGTGATGTTAGCAGAGCAATTTAAACAAGATGCTCACTCTAAAGATTTAATGAAACGTTTAACTGCCATTGTTCCCATGGAGGAGTTAATGCCCGAAGAGGAAAGGCAGCAAGCGCAACCCATGTCGCAAGGTGGCATGTAGTTAAAAAACTAAAAGCGCTTACATTGTAGGCGCTTTTTTTATTTAAAAATAAATGCAGATATGAATCAGATTGTTTTTCCAACCTATAGAAAATATAAAAACAATAAAAATTTCTTTAAAATCATAAATGAAAATGAATTTGAAGAAATTAGTTTTATTGGAAACAAAGCAATCGTCATTAAACACCTTGCTAAAATTTTACCAGATAGAAATTTTATTTCTGATTTGTTACATGATGTTGGAAATACATCAGAATTATCAAATCAGGAAGAGTATGAAACTTATTTAAAGTAATAGTCATGCTGAACTTGTTTCAGCATCTCAAGAGACCCTGAAACGAGTTCAGGGTGACATTAAAAAACAAAAAATAAACATTATGAATAAAATAGCCATTATAGGATGCGGAAATATGGGACTCATATATGCTAATTCCTTTTTACGATATAAAATTGTTACCAAAGAAAATTTATTGTTAGTTGAAAAAAATACCGACAGACAGCAAAGCTTATCAGCCATGAATATTGGCAAGGTTGTAACCACCGATGATAAAGCCATTGCTGATTGTAACATTTTGATTTTAGCAGTAAAGCCACAAGATTTTAAAGAATTATCACAAAGTTTAAAAAATGTGATTAATCCAACGTGTGTGTTATTGTCAATTATGGCAGGAACAGAAATGTCCTTTATTCAATCAGCACTTAATCATCAATTTATTGTGCGAGCTATGCCAAATCTCCCAGTAGAGATTAGCATGGGAATGACTGCTTTTTGTGCATCGGATAATTTACCTCACGATAAAATTATGTTGGTAGAAAATTTATTATCTACTACAGGAAGAACCTTATATTTAAAAGAAGAAAAACAATTAAATGCTGTTACGGCATTAAGCGGTAGTGGACCAGCTTACTTTTTTTACTTTATGAAGCATTTGGTAGACGCGGGTGTAAAGATGGGATTAGATGAACATGTGTCTAATATTTTAGCAAAGCAAACCATGTTAGGAGCATTTCATTTAATTAATAACGGACAAAAAACATTAGATGAATACATCACGTCCGTTGCTTCAAAGGGTGGAACCACCGAAGCTGCTTTAAAAACATTTAACGAACATGATATGGGCGAAGTGATTATTAAGGCATTACAAAATGCAGAGAGTAGGGCGGAGGAGTTGTCAATTAAATAATCACTATTTTTGATGTATGGAAACAACAACCGAACAAGCTTTGCCGAAAAAAAGTAAATGGAAAAAAAGACTATTTATTACGTTTTTAATTCTGATTTTAATTTCGGTAGCTTATATTTTTATTTGCGGGATGTCTTATAGTACTGGAACAAGAACTGGTATTGTGATAAAGTTATCGCAAAGGGATATGTTTTTAAAACCTACGAAGGCGAATTAAATTTAGGTGGGATTTCGGAAGGAGACGGAACAATTATGCCAACGCGCTTATGGAATTTTTCGATTGAAAAACATAACAAAAGTGTTTATGATAGCATTACTCAGTTTCAAGGAAAACACGTGAGACTATATTATAAAGAAGTGCTTAAAAATTTCTTTTGGCAATCAGATACACCTTATTTAATTGAGAAAGTAGAAGTAGTAAAATAAAAAAAGCGGCTGATTTTAATCAGCCGCTTTTTTGTTGTCCCCCAGAGCGCATTCGAAGAGAACATTAAGAACTTTTTATTCTTTAATGAATTTTTTAGTGGTTGCATTGTCGCCAGAAGATATTTTTACAAAATAAATTCCTGAACTTAATAAACCTACGTTGATGGTTGATTGATTAAAGTCTTTGTAATCTTCAGATATTAACGTTTTTCCTAAAGCATCTATCACTTCAATTTTCACATCACCATTGATTGCTTTACCAGAATTAATATTTAATAAAGCATTGGTTGGGTTTGGTGAAATTGTAAATACATTATTAATAGCTTGTTTTTTAATACCAGTAACAACATTAGAATTCATGTTTCGTAAAGCGTTAACAACAGAATCTAAATTATGCAATGGATTATTGGTAATGCTATCAAATGAAGCGATGTATGCATATTCTAGTTTTTCATGAGCTCCTGGCTGAAATAAAAAAGGTCCTGAGGCCATGATAATTTTTTTATCACTACCGCTTGTACCTTCAGACCATGGAGCTGCGCCGCAAGGTCCAGTTGTATAAGTATTTGCTGGGTAAGCATAGTTAGTGGAAATACTTCCACCATAACCATTTCCACCACAAGTTAAAGGTGTACCATCTTTCCAATAACTACTCATATATTGATAATATTCAGTGGCATTGCTAGGGTCTGTTTGAGCTAAAGGTACTCCAGCAAATGAATTATTAAAATACATAAAGTTTGACATAAGTATCTGTTCTCCTGGTTCATCGGTTAATCCATCATGATCATTATCAATAAGATCGTAAGTATTAGTTGGGCTTTGGATTTGAGTAATGCCTATAGCTGGTTCATTGGTTACGGTTGAGGTAGTCGCATTGTAAGTATAAGCATATGCATCCATCGCATCGCATCCAACATAGTCATCCATATAATTGCCAATATCACTATCATTAAATAAGCCCATATACGAATCATATAAGGCAAAAGAGCTTCTATTAATAATCGTATAATCGTAAAAAGTTGTATAATTTAAAAATGGATTGTTAGCTACCAAAGTACCAGTTCCATAAGCATAAGCCATTAACCGAATCTCTAAGCCAATAGCTTGCCCGCCTGAGCCATGAGGAAGATAGCTGTCATTAAAGATTGTGTAAATGGCTTGATCGCCTTTAATTAAAGGATAATCGCCAGCCATTGGGTCATAGATGCCATCACTATTTACATCCATGTATGGTGCTAATTGTGAATCATAATTTTGAGCTATATCTCCATTACCTGGCCATGATAATAAATTAGCCGCAGGAATAAAACTTCCGTTTTGTACATTACCATTCGCAAAATTGGTAATAAAATCATCAATGTCAGTTTTATTTAATTTCCAAACACGATTGTATTGACTAACCGTTGCTGAATTAGTAGTAGCTGTAATTAAATTTAAAGGTCCAGGCCAAAAATCTCCTCCACCTTGGCGATAGGTTTGAGCAGATACTTTTAATTGCCCGCCATTGTCTACACCACCAACCCATAAGTTAGCAGCTCCGCCCCAAGTTTTGCCACTTCCTTTTGGGCATTCATAACCGCTATTTCCTGTTACTGGATCCCAATGTAAATCTCCACCGCTATTAACGCGCGCTTTTACTTGGTTAATGTCTAAATATTCAAATGTTTGTGCATGTGCTAAGCCTGTTATTAAGCCTGCAAATAGTAGTAGAGTAGTTTTCATAATAAAAAGTATTAATTGATTTCTATTACAAAGCTACTTTCAATAAACGCAATAAAAAGCCCAAACTAATAGTCGGTTAGTTTGGGCTAATAAGTGGCGGTATTTTAAAGATAAGTGATTACTTACCTTCTATCCAATTTGTAATTTGAGCATCCATTGGCTTTACATTTGATGCTAAATATTGTACAAGCTTTCCGTTTTCGTCAACTAAAAATTTATTAAAGTTCCATTTTACAGTAGCATCTAATACGCCATTCTCAGCTTTTGAGGTTAACCATTTGTAAATTGGGCTTGTGCCTATGCTTACTTTTTCCATTAAAGGAAAAGTTACTCCAAAGTTTTTTGTACAAAATGCCTTGATATCTGCACTACTTCCTGGTTCTTGTCCACCAAAATCATTACAAGGAAAACCAATAATCACAAAGTTTTTAGATTTGTATTTTTCATACAACGCTTCTAAATCTTTGTACTGTGGTGTATACCCACATTCTGATGCTGTGTTTACAATTAGTACTTTTTTGCCTTTTAAATCAGCAAAGTTAAAGTCTTTCCCTTCAAGGGTTTTAGCTTTAAACTCGTGTAAGTTTTTTGTGCTACTGGTTGTAAATGCCATGGTAATTGCTGCTAACGCTAAAATCAATAGTTTTTTCATGTTTTTTATTTAATTGTTTAATATGATATTTATCAGAAATGCTCCTAAATAGAACTTACTAATTTATATCTCCAACAAATATAAAGCAATAGAGTTTAACAAATGGTGATTTATTTCCTAAATTTGCGCTGCTTTGCAAACAGATACTCATATTTCTTCTTCAGAAACTATTATATATAGTAAAATTAAGTCTTTTCTTAAACTTACTAAGTTTACATTATCAGCTTTAGTAGTATTTTCGGCTATCATCACCTTTTTTACGGTTGCTGAAACCTATAATTGGAAACAGGTGTTAGCTATTTGTTTGGGTGGTTTTTTAGTAACTGCGGCTGCCAATGGTTTTAACCAAATTATTGAAAAAGATTTAGATAAATTAATGAATAGAACCAAATTAAGGCCTATTCCTACTGGTAATTTAACGGTTAATCAAGCCTTTGTTATTTGTGCTATTTTTGGAATTATTGGAACTATTATGTTGTGGGTTTTTACTAATCCATTATCAGGCATTATTGGTTTCGTGTCTATTATTTTATACACCTTGGTTTATACGCCTTTAAAGCGAGTTACCCCATTCTCAGTATTTGTTGGTGCTATACCAGGAGCACTTCCTACTTTAATTGGTGCTATAGCCGCTACGGATGGATTTGGACATATATCCTTTTTTGCAATATTATTGTTTTGCATTCAATTCTTTTGGCAATTCCCCCATTTTTGGGCTATTGCTTGGGTAAGCCATGATGATTATCAACGTGCAGGATTTTTTATGTTGCCATCAAAAGGAGGAAGAGATAAAAGTTCTCGATCACAAATATTAGTATATACATTATCTTTATTTCCAATTGCTTTAACACCATTTATTTTCAATTTCGCCGGCTGGATGTCTGCTACGGTTGTAAGTTGTATGGGTTTAGTTTTTATCATTCAGGCTTATAATTTATTTAAATCAGGAACAATAGTAGATGCACGAAAACTAATGTTTGGTTCCTTTGTTTACTTGCCATTAGTGCAAATAGCATTAATGATTGGCCACAAATTTTTAATATAACTCACGATGGAAGAAAAAGTTAAACCTAGCCCAACCTACAAAGCTGATATTAAAGCAGCATATAATAAAGCTTCTAAACCCTTATTATGGGTAGGGATAATTAGTATCACAATGATGTTTGCTGGCTTAACAAGCGGTTATGTTGTTAGAGCGGACAATGGTAACTGGTTGATTTTTAATTTACCGAATGCGTTTTATTTGAGCACTGCAGTAATAATCACAAGTAGTATTACATTGTTTTTTGCACTTCAAATGGCCAAAAAGGACAATAAAAAAGGTACTATTTTGGGTTTATTGGTAACTTTTGTTTTGGGACTAGTTTTTACTTATTCTCAGTTTGTTGGATATGGTGAGTTAATGGATAAACATATCTTTTTTGCTGGAAAATCAGCTAATGCTTCTGGGTCGTTTTTATATGTTTTAACCTTTATGCATTTATTGCACTTATTTGCGGGGTTAATAGTTGTGTTGATAACTCTTAAAAACAGTATTAAAGGGCGATATACTTCACAAAATACCCTTGGTTTAGAACTTTGTTCAATTTATTGGCATTTTCTTGATATTTTATGGGTGTATTTGTTTTTATTTTTGTATTTTATTCGTTAAACTTGCACCATAATTTATAAAAATCGTTAAAACGTAAATTTCACTTATGTCTCACAGTACAGAAATCGATTCAAAACACGCTTGGGATGGCGGCCAGTCACCGTTTCGCGTAAGCTACGGAAAAATGATGATGTGGTTTTTCCTAGTTTCGGATGCTTTAACCTTTGGAGGTTTATTAGTCTCTTATGGCTTTATCCGTCATAAATACGTTGATGTTTGGCCAAAAGCTGAGAACGTGTTTACTCACTTCCCATTTATTGAGCAACATTTACCATTAGCTTATGTAGGTTTAATGACCTTCATTCTAATTATGTCTTCAGTAACTATGGTACTAGCTGTTGAAGCTGGTCATAGAAACGACAGAAAAAAGGTAACTATTTGGATGTTTTGGACAATTGTTGGAGGTGCTACTTTCGTTTTATCTCAAGCTTGGGAATGGTATCACTTTATTGTTGGTACAGAAACAGGTGCATTACGTAACGTATGGAGCGAGGAGTTGCATACTTATGTTCAGCAAACGGTTTACGGAGCTAACATGACAGTTAATGAATATGGTGTTCCTCAATTTGCAAATTATTTCTTCTTTATTACTGGTTTCCACGGATTCCACGTATTCTCAGGAGTAATTATCAATTTAGTAATTTTCTTAAACGTATTAAAAGGTACCTACGAAAAACGTGGCCATTATGAAATGGTTGAAAAAGTTGGATTGTATTGGCATTTTGTAGATTTAGTTTGGGTATTCGTATTTACCTTCTTCTACTTATTGTAACCTATTTAAAATTCATAAACTCAATAATTCACAAACACTCAAATTAAATTATTATGTCAGAATTTCACGACGATTATCCATCATACGAGCACATGGCTCACCATAGCGAAGAAGAAGGAAAAACAAAAAGAAAAGCTTTATGGAGAGTTTTTTGGTATATGTTAATCATAACTATTGTTGAATTAATTATCGGTTCAATGGCTCCTGCTCAAGGTTGGAGTGGTACTTTAGGACTTAAAGTATTATTTATTGGCTTAACAGTTGTAAAAGCTGGATTTATTGTAATGGCCTTTATGCACTTAGGTCATGAAGTAACATTTATGAAATACACTATCTTATTGCCATATGTTATTTTTATGTCTTATGCTATCTTTATCATATTAGATGAAGGAGTTTACAGCGGAGATCCTCAAAATAGAACTAAGGTTGATCCGATTTTAATTCAGCAGCAATTAGATTTAAAAAATGGTCACGGGCATCATGATGCAGCAGCTACAGAAGCTCACGGCGAACACGCTGAAGAAGCACATCACTAATAGAAAATAAAATTTATAAAAAGCTCATTTACCGTTTTGGTGAATGAGCTTTTTTTATGAAGTCAAAAATGCTACTTATTTATTTTTGTAGTATCTTTAGTATACAATTTAAAAAAGTAACATGCGAAAAATCTACCTATTGATTATTGTGATGGCTTTTAGCTTTTCTGTTATTGCACAAGTAACACTTACGAAAGCATTTAATCAGCCCGCTCTAGGGAATATAAACTCTAAGCAGTTATATGATTCTATAGGTATCGTGCCAAAAAATACTGGAGCAAATCAAATATGGGATTTTTCTTCCTACACATTTAGTTCAAATACAGAAGTTAGCAATTACATTGCCCCAACGGCTGCACCCAATGGAGCTTCATATACAGGCGTAACGTTTGTAGAAACATTTGGTACAGGAAATTACTTTTATATGAAGGTTACTCCAACTAGATACGAGTTAGTAGGCGTTCAAAATCCTAATTTTAAATTGAATTTAAGTGCCAATGCTGCTACTCAATTTATGTGGCCAATTAGTATGGGATATTCCTTGAGCGATGCTTTTTCGGGAACTGCCAATGCCAATAATATGAATGGGAATGTATATGGAAACATTACCACTTTAGGTGCAGGAACTGGAACTCTTATTTTACCTGGAGGGTTGACTTATACAGGTGTGCTTCAGGTTAAAATGAGTTTGTCGGCAAATGCTAGTTTTTTATTTGGTATAACCACTGTTGCGCTTAAAGTTGTTGAGTATACATATTATGACATGAATAATAAATTCCCTATACTCACAGTTACCTATACGGATGTTTCGGGGGCTTATACTTCTAAATCTGCTCATATAAAAGTAAATGCAACTATTGTTGGCCTCAATGATTTAAGCATTGATGACTCATTTTCAATTTCTCCAAACCCAGCTAAAGATTATTTTAAGGTAAGTTTATACAATCCTACAAACGCTAATTGCACCATTGAAATAATGAATATGGTTGGGCAAACACTGCAATTAGTTAATCTTGCAAATGAGGTAAATATATCCAATGATATTTCTGTTTCTAATTTAGCTTCAGGAATGTATTTGGTAAAAACTACGTTAGGAGACAAAGTTTCGGTGAGAAAATTGATTAAGGAATAGGTTTAGAAACATATTTGTAAAAAGCCATTGTTAAACAAAGCAATGGCTTTTTTGTTAAACCTATATAACCTTTTCAAAAACAGAAATGAAAAAAATATACGTAGTCATTAGCACTATCCTATCGTTTGCTTGTCATGCGCAGTTATCTTTAACACAGCCGTTTAATGAGCCTTTTGTAGGTAATGTTTTTACAAAGCAATTGCTCGATTCTGTTGGTGCAGTGCCAAAAAATACTGGAACCAATCAACTATGGGATTATTCGATGTTTACTATAAATTCGAATTTAGAAACAACAACATATACCACAGTGCCTTCTGTGCCATATGGCCCTTCTTACACTAGCGCAACCTATGTAGAATCTAACGGACAAGGAGAATATACTTTTTTTAAATCTTCGCCTTATAAATTAGAGGTAGTTGGTATTCAAACACCTGATGTGAGATTGAATTTAAATAATAATAAGGCTACGGCTTTTATGTATCCTATTACAATGGGATATTCTAAAAGCGATCCGTTTTCAGGAACCGCTATTGCTAATGGGATGAATGGAAGTGTTAATGGTAATGTAACAGTGTTGGGCTCAGGTACAGGCACTTTAATAGTTCCTGGAGGCACAGTTTACAATAATGTACTGCAAGTGAAAACAACTCAAACTGCTATTGCTAGTTTTGCATTTGGTATTGTAACGGTTAATTTTAAAGAGACCAATTATTCTTATTTTCACGCTTCACAAAAATTTCCAATATTAGTGGTGAGTTATCAGAATGCAACAGGCGCCGCTACGTCCAATTCCGTTAAAATAAAACTCAACAATTCAGCTGTTGTTGGTATCAATGATTTAAGTCTTGATGAATCATTTTCAATTTTTCCAAATCCAGCTAAAGATTATTTTAATGTCAGTTTATATAATCCCACCAATGCTAATTGCACCATTGAAATATTAAATACAGTTGGGCAAACCCTTCAATTACTTAATCTGGCAAATGAAACAAATATATCCAATGATATTTCTATCTCTAATTTAGTATCAGGCTTGTATTTTGTAAAAACAACTTTAGGTAATAAAGTGTCGGTGAAGAAATTAATTATTGAGTAGTAAGTTTTATTCAATAAAAAAAGCCATCAACGTTTAGTAGATGGCTTTTTTAGTATTAAAAAATAAATTTAGTAAGCTCTTTCATTTTTACCTTCCATAAAATTAACAAAAGCTTTGTTGGCTACTTTGTTACCACCAGGTGTTGGGTAGTTCCCCGTAAAATACCAGTCGCCTAAATTATCAGGACAAGATTGGTGCAAGCCTTCAATGGTTTGGTAAATAATCTGCAAGTCGGCTTTTAAATCTTTTGGTTTTAATAAATCGCCTATTTTTTCTGAAATTTCTTCGTTGGTAAAGGTTCTGTAAATTTCTTGTACAACGTTTATTTGCTCTTCTTTTGGTTTTAATAATTCTGCTTTTGCTTTTTCGTATAAGCTATTTAAAATTGATTCTTTTCCTGTTTCTTTTATTAAAGAAATAGCCGCGTCAAAAGCAATAAACTTGCTTAAAATTGCCATATCAATACCATAACAATCAGGGTAACGAATTTGAGGTGCCGAAGAAATAATCACAATCTTCTTAGGGTGCAATCTGTCTAATATCCTTAAAATACTTTGCTTTAAAGTAGTACCTCTCACAATACTATCATCTAGTACCACCAATGTATCTACATCTTTTTTAACGGTTTCGTAAGTAATATCATAAACTAAGTTCACTAAATTATCACGGCTTTCATCATCAGTAATAAAAGTGCGTTGTTTTGCATCTTTTAAAATAATTTTATGAATACGAGGATGTCTAGATAATATTTGACTTAATTTAGGTTCAGAAACGTTAGCGCCTAATTTTAAAATTTCGGTAGCTTTTATTTTATTCACATGTTCGTCAATACCTTCTACTAATCCGCCAAATGCTACTTCGGCAGTGTTAGGGATATAACTAAACACCGTGTTTTCTAAATCATAATCAATGGCTTTTAATACTTGTGGCACTAAATAACGCCCTAGTTGCTGACGCTCTCGGTAAATATCAGCATCATTTCCTCTACTAAAATATATACGTTCAAAAGAACAAGCTTTTCTCTCTAAAGGTTCAATAATTTGTTGCTCTGTAAATGTTCCGTCTTTTTTAATGATGGCTGCATAACCTGGCTTCAACTCAGTTACATCTTTAATATCTACATTAAATACGGTTTGAATCACTGGTCTTTCACTAGCTACAACTAATACTTCATCATCTTTGTACATGTATGCTGGGCGAATACCATTAGGATCACGCAACACAAAAGCATCACCATGACCCATCATACCAGCCATCACGTAACCACCATCC
>SYEI01000105.1 GCA_005800865.1 Bacteroidota bacterium
GAAACTTGGAGCTGTACCTGTCACTGAAATTCCAGTACCTGCTGAATAGGTATTTAATGCAACAGTATTTCCTCCCGCTGATAAAATATTATTATTAGCCCCATTTAATGTAAGATTTGTAGCAGCAATTGGCGCTGTACTTGTGCTAACTCCATTTGTAATTTGAACCACGTTTCCACCTGGTAAAGTTATGGAATAAGCTGGCGCACTTACCGTGTAATTAGATGGTGATCCAGTAACGTTAACATTGGCTCCTTGTGTTAGCGTTGTTGTGCTACTTGCAGGCACAGTAGCGGTAGATATACTTGCCCCATTACTTAAAGTTAATGTGTTTGAATTTGCCGTCAACGAATATGATTTCACATCTAAAGTATATGTATTGCCAGAAGGAAAAAGTGTTAGGTTTAAATTACCAGCTACTAAACTAGTTGAACTACTAGGAATAGCAACTGAATTACCCCCACTAATTGAAATAGATCCGCTACCAACACTTAAGGTTGGATTTGGCACACTCACAGTAAATGTACTACCAGTTGTAGGAGTAACCGTTGCTAAACCAGAGCCTACGATACTTACCGTATTGGAACCAGTCCCATTTAAGGTAGCAGTTGTTACGGTCGTGCCCTGAGATAAACTTAAGACGTTAGTGCCTGCGGTGTAACTTAAAACCGGAACTGGAACATCAACATTAAATGTATTTCCTGTAGTTGGTGTAACAACAGCAATACCTGTACTTGTAATTGTTGGCGTTTGTGCTACTGGTAAATTTTGAAAGGTACCATTACCAGAACCATCACTTGTTAAAACTTGACCTAATGTACCACCACTCACAGTTACTGTATTGGTAATAACATGAGGTGTTTGCATACTTGACAAAAATGCTCCAGTACCAACAACATGTAAATTATATGCAGGACTATTAGTACCGATACCAACATAAGTATTTGTTAGATCATAAAACATTTTATTTTGAGGAATAGTATCCCATATTGAACCATTATTATACAATAATTGGCCATTATATGCTGATGGTAAAGAAGTTGAACTAGCTGTATTTGTAATTACGCCAGAAGCACTAATACTAATTCCTGCACCAGCACTATATGCTGGCACCGTAGCCGTTGTTACGGTAATTCCATTATCTAAGGTAATTGTATTTGAATTTGCTGTTAATGTATATAACGATGCAACAGGAACAGTAACTGTTGACACAGAGGCTCCATTATTTAACGTTATACTATTTGAAGTAGCCGTTAATGTATAAAGTGTTGCAACTGGTACTGTAGCTGTAGAGATACTTGTTCCATTATCTATTGTTAATGTATTTGAATTCGCCGTTAATGTATATGGCGTAGATGAAGGAACTGTTATGCTATAAACGCCAGCACTTGGATTCGTAACTGTATTAGGAGCATTAATATTTAATGTTGGGGTAATTGCAGAAATTGTGGTTGTATTACCTCCCACAGATAAAATATTATTGGTGAAGGAAACTGCTGGTGCTGGAGCAGAACCTGCATTTAACGCGTAAGGCACACTCATCAATTGTTGAGAACCTAAAGAACTGTAAGTCCCTGTATTTGGATCAATCGATACTTCAATAAAATATGAATTTGTTGCCCAGTTTATTACTGATAAATTGCTGATTGAACCAATGTAGGTTGTAAATAAACCAAACCCGTTAGTTAAAACACCTGTATGAGTTTCTGAAAATACGATTGAACCAGACGCAGAATCTTGATGAATATCAAATCTAATACCAATAGGTTGATTTGCTAGTACAGTCCCAGAAGCGTTACGTGCTACACCTTGGTAACTAATTTGTTGTGGTGCCTGAGAATAAGCTAGTGTTGTAATGCCAATTAATAAAGTGAATAATAGTTTCTTCATGATGTTTTTTTAATTTATATTTTTTAATCTATATAAAAGCAATTTGTTTTTGAGTCTCGAAAAATTTGTTAGTCTTGTGAAATTAGTAACTGTTAAATTTATACAAAAAAAACAAAAAACGTACAAATTTAACTGCTTAAAAAGATGATTTAATTGTTAAAAATCATCGAATAATCGATAAAAATTAACAATTAGTACCTAAAATTGATTAACTGAGGATTTGTTTAAGGGCAGCTATTTGCTCAGATGTACCTAGTACAAATAATTTAGAATCTGGAATAACCAAAGTATCAGCACTTGGATTAATGATATACTCGCCTTTGGCAGTTTTATAGCCAATTATATTTGCGCCTGAACGATTTCTTATTTCTAAATCTTTCAAGGTTTTATTTTTTAATTCGTCTGGAATTCTTTCAAAAGAAATTTCCTCTAAACTAATATTATCTCCACCTTCAGCCGTAATATGGTCAATAAACTCCATTACATCGGGCTTCATTACCAAAGATGCCATATGAGCCCCTCCTACCTTATCGGGCATAATGACATTATTAGCACCTGCAATTTTTAATTTCGTATCCGAATTATCTTCGCTAGCTCGAGAAATAATCGTTAAGTTTTTATTTAAGTTACGAGCAGAAAGCACAATAAACAAATTATCAGCATCCACTGGCAGCGTTGTGATTATTGCTCTTGCTCTTAAGATACCTGCTTTAATTAACACTTCATCTTGTGTACTATCTCCAGTAATCACTAACTCACTAAATTTATGATTTAATGTTGAAGTAAGAGTTGCACTGTTTTCAATAACTACAAAACGTTTATTGTGTTTTTTTAATACTTGAGCCGCTTGGCGTCCGTTACGACCATAGCCACAAATAATCACATGATCAGATATTTTATCAATGGTTGCGTTCAATTTTCTATTTTTAAAAAACTCGTTAAACTCTCCGTCAATTACAAATTTAGTAATCGATGAAACTGCGTAAGCAAATGTACCAAAACTTGTGATAATAAGAAATGCCGTAAACAATTTTCCTGATTGACTCAATGGTGCAACTTCTCCATAACCAACAGTTGCAACAGTAATGATAGTCATATAAAATGCATCAAACCAAGAATAATCATCAATAATAACGTAACCAATTGTTCCTAGTACCCATACAGATAAAAGAATTAATAACGGCGCGTAAAATCGATAATAGGATTTGAAAACGTTATACATAACATTGCCAAATTAATAAAAATAATTGAATATTATATTACAAATCCCAAACGCTACGACGACGGCGATAAGTATTAGGCTTAAAGCTTTCTTTATGCTCTAAAATAAAAGCCATTATGAAGTAAATGATAATAGGAGAACCAAAGGTAAAAAACGATAAATAGATAAAATACATACGAATATGAGTGGTTCTAATACCTAGTTTTTTGCCCCACCATTCACAAACACCAAAGGCGTGCTGTTCAAACCAATATCTTATTTTATCTATCATGTTCTACAAAGGTACAAAATTCAGAAAGCGAATTTTCGCATTATCGAGAGTTTTTCAACAAAAATTCTGCCACATTACATTGAAGACATAATTTTTTTGTGCAAAGTGTATCAAACAGTTGGATTTGCGCCTGACTTTCTAAAGCACTCTCTGTTTTAACACCTAATTTCAAAAACTCCTTTGTCTTCGTATTTATTTCTGCAGGTAATTGAGAAAGTAAGTCTAACGCGTACTCTATATAATGGTCATTTAGGCTATGCTTTGACATAAAAAACAAGTAAGGAACAATAGTATTAATTACTATCGAATGAAAAGCAGTTTCTCCCAATGATTTAGAACTTTCTTCGGATAAGACATCAAATTTAAAATGTGTTCTCCAATAGTCATTAGGTTCAATATCAAAAAATAACTTAATAGATTTCAAATCTGGTTTTCCTTCTATCAAATGATACAATGATTTTTGATTAGCAATACAATTTGCTAATTGTGAAATTCGA
>SYEI01000106.1 GCA_005800865.1 Bacteroidota bacterium
ACAACCGCCTCTTCAAAAGCTAATAACTCTAGTAACTTAATTGGTGATGTAACTTTGGAATATAAATTATCTGAATCGGGTAAATACAGAGTAAAGGCCTTTAATAGAAGTAATGATAATACAGACGCCGCTATAAGTGGCGGGCCTTTCTCGCAAGGTGTTGGTATATTTTACCGAGAGGAATATGAAAACCTAAACGAACTGTATAGGCGCTACCTTTCTAAGTTAAAAAAGAAAGAAAAATCTAAGTAAGTTTTGAAAATCGGTTTTTTGTTATATCTTAGATTAAATATTTAAATTTTATTTATGAGATTATTTTTACTTACATTAATTATACTTTTTGCTTTTAATTTTAAATCGAAAGCATGTCATGGCTTAGCACTTACTAATGTAACTTATACAATTTCCTCAACTGGTATTACTATAAGTGGCTCTTCTGATGCAGCAACATGTGGTTGTGGACCGTATTGGATGCAAGGAATTGTTTCAACAAATACAGTATATCCTGTTGCGCCTTCAACACTTGTACAATCCTATGTTAGTAATGGTGCTGGTGGCGCTGTAGTATATAATTCATTTCCATGGTATCATTCATTGTTAAATGTACCCAATTACAATTCAGTAAGTGGTTGGTCAGACAATTGTACTGCTGAGCCATACCGTAATGTTTTTATTCCATTTACGGATTTAACTTGCGGTGGCGTGTATTATTTTTCTGTTAGAGAATGGGTTGGAGGTAGTGGAGGAGTTCCTCCTGCTGGGCCTTGGACTGCCCCAGTTTCATTTACAGTACCAGGAAGTCCTGGACAGGATTTGTCATTTTCTTTAAATACAGCTCAGGATTCAATTTGTAATTATGATAGTACATCTTTATTTGCTATAAATATTGTTAACGGTCCTATTACAAATTATAGTTGGTCTGATGGCGCAGGAACCACTTCTACAGTTAATGTAAGTCCAAATAGTACCACTTCTTATATTTTAAACGCAAGTAACGGCGGTGGATGCTCTTTTGCTGATACATTAACAATTTATGTTAAGCCAACTGCTAATCCTAACTTTATTCCTACTAATGCAATTATTTGTACTGGAGATAATATTATTTTTAGTGCTGTTGGTAGTCCAAGTTTATCATCTCATTCTTGGAGTTTCAATCCTAATTCTGGTTACACGGTTAACAATTCAACGGTTACGCCAACACCAGATGTAAATTTTAACACTGGTGGGAGTTATGTTGTAACTCATACTATATCATCGATGGGTTGCTCATACACCGCAACAACAAATGTGATGGTAAACGTTTGTACGTCTGTTAACGAAGAATTTGAAAATTTATTTTCAGTGTATCCAAACCCTAGTAAAAACGGAGTTTTTAATATTTCTTATCCATTGTACTTAATAGGAAAATTGGATATTGAAATTTATGATGTGATTGGTAAAAAGATTTTCTCGAAACAAAATTTATCTGAAAATAAAATAGAGCTTAATCATTTATCTGGAATTTATTTTCTTAAAATTTCAAACGAACAACAAAAACAGTATTTCAAAAAAATTATTATTGAATAATTGATTATTACTTAACATCAATAATAAACTGTTTCACTTCTGTGGTGTCGTTATATTTTATTAAAGCAAAATTTACACTTGCCTTTCCTTTTTCTAAAGCGGTAAAATTAAAATCAACACCTTTTTCATTTCCTCTAAACACAGAACCGTAATAATCCAGTACTTTGTCATTAAACGTATTATTTATTTGCCACATATAGCCAGTGCTATGATTTTCGGGTAGGGTAATTCTAAACTTTTCTCCTTTATTAATAACATTTTCTAAAGGCGCCACTTTATCTGCCTGTTGGTAGGAACAGCTTATTAAAAGAAGAGCACAAACACTCGCAATAATCATTTTTTTCATGTTATAAAGATAAACTTCATATTTGCATCTATTTTTATTTTACATATTTTAACAGCTAATATTTTCGTAAATTTATATTGGCATAAGATTTGAAACTCCTATACCAAACTACTAAAAATGAAAACGATTAAACATATTGCAATTATCGCGTCTGCTGTTACAGCTACTGTGGCTTTATGTTCAGCAGGCTACTATATTTCTTCTGAAGAAAAATTAGAACAAATTATTCCAACTAATATTACAAGTAAGGAATTACCTACAAATTCAAACGACGCATTTAAAGAGGGCGAAATTTTATCTTATCGCTTGCATTACGGTGCTATGGATGCTGGTGTTATTTTAATGGAAGTAAAGCCAGAAGTAATGGAAATTGCAGGCCGTAAAGTATATCACGTTGTTGGTAATGGTTATACCAAAGGTACATTTGATTGGTTTTTTAAAGTGCGAGATAGATACGAAACTTTTATTGATAAAGATGCGATGCTGCCTTGGATGTTTGTTCGTCGTGTTTCTGAAGGAGGTTATATCATTAATCAAGATTACACCTTTAATCACTATACCAACAAAGTGGATGTTGGCTCTGGAGAAAAAGTTGATGTGCCCGCAGGAACTCAAGATATGATTTCCGCCTTTTATTCGGCTCGAAACCTAGATTTAACCAATGCTAAAGAAGGAGATATATTTACCATTAATAGTATTGTAGATAAAGAAATTTGGCCTTTAAAAATTAGATATGTTGGTAAAGAAAAAATCACTTGTGATATAGGAACCTTTAACTGCGTTAAATTTAGACCAATAGTTCAAAAGGGTCGTATTTTTAAAAGCGAAGACGATTTAAATGTTTGGTTAACAGATGATAAAAACCACGTTCCTTTAAGAGCCCAAGCTAAATTATTGGTAGGCTCCATAAAATTAGATATTGTAAGTGTAAAAAATTTGGCAAATCCAACATCTGAAGTTAAGTAATATTAAGGTTTAAAATAGTTGAAAGGATATGGTGTAAATCCATATCCTTTTTTTATTTTTGGTAAATACGTATTTAAAGAAACCGCATGGAATTAAAGAAGGAAATTGTTGATAGAGTTAATCAACTTGAAGAAAAATATAGCCAAATGGGTCAAAGTTTGGAAGGCTATTTAGATGGACTTTTACTGTCAAACTACTTAACTTATTGGGATTATATTCAGGTAGATACATTATTAACGCTACAAAACCCTAAAACCGATTTTCCTGATGAGAAAATTTTCATCATGTATCATCAAATTACAGAGCTTTATTTTAAATTGTCTTTACATGAAATGGAGCAAATTGCCAATAATGGGCCAAACATTTTGCCAAATGGTCAAAATTTAGGTTGGAAAGAAACGATTGACGTTAATTTTTTTGCAGAACGTGTAACTCGAATCAACCGTTATTTCGAATCCCTAACCAAGTCGTTTGAGATTATGGTAGATGGAATGGAAAAAGAACAGTTTTTGCGCTACCGTATGGCATTATTGCCAGCAAGTGGTTTTCAAAGCGCTCAGTACCGTAAGATAGAAATTTGCGCTACTGATTTTTTTAATTTAGTTGATAAAGACGTAAGACCAAGCTTAGTAGGAAAAAATCCCAGTATTGAAGAAATGTTTCAAAATATTTATTGGAACAAAGGCGCAACAGAATTAGCTACTGGTAAAAAAACATTGACCTTAAATCAGTTTGAGAAAAAATACGGTGCAGAGTTTATAGCATTAGCTAAGGAACATCAATCTAAAAATATTTGGGCAAAATTTAAGTCCTTATCTGCTTACGATCAGGAAAACCCCAAATTGATTAATGCGTTAAAAGAGTTAGATGTAAACGTTAATATTAATTGGCCTTTAATGCATTATAAAAGTGCAGTTCGTTATTTACAGCAAAATACCGAAGATATTGCTGCAACTGGCGGCACCAATTGGCAAAAATATCTGCCTCCTCGTTTCCAAAAACGTATTTTTTACCCAGAAATTTGGTCGGAGCAAGAACATGAAGATTGGGGCAAAGGTTGGGTAGAAACTAATGTTTTTAGAGTGGCTAAATAATCACACAATAAACCATACATTTAGGCGTTTATAATCATATTGAAAAAAATAGTCACATATCTTTTAGTTTTATTAAGTACAACTGGTTTTGCTCAAATTGGTGGTACAAATACATTTAGCTTTTTAGACTTGCCTACTGCTGCTAGATCTACCGCTTTAGGCGGTGCATCAACAGCTATTTGGGATAAAGATGTAAACTTAGGATACGCTAACCCTGCTTTATTAAATCCAAATAGCTCAAATCAATTATCGTTTAACTATACCAATTTTGTGGCCGATTTAAATTATGGCAATTTTATGTATGCGCGCCAATTTAAAAAACATGGCACGTTTGGCGTTGGTTTACAATATTTTAATTACGGAAAATTTGACGGTAGAGATGAATATAACGTTGAACAAGGTAATTTTAAGGCAGCAGACTATTCTTTGAATTTATCATTTGCAAAAACTATCAATAAGGATAGCACCCTTTCATTAGGAGTGGCATTAAAAACTTTGTATTCTCATTATGATATTTATTCTTCTTTTGGAAACGCAATAGATGTTGGTTTAACGTATCATAATAAAAAACAATTAGTAATTTCATTATTGGCTAAAAATTACGGCAGACAATGGAAAGCCTTTTCC
>SYEI01000107.1 GCA_005800865.1 Bacteroidota bacterium
AAGCCCAGTAAAAGACGGACCAAATCCAACTGTTTTTATGTTTACCAAAACTCCTGATTATGATTTGGTTGGTAAAACAACAGAGAGCAAACCCATCAAAGAATTTGATAAGGTATTTGAAATGAATGTGCAGTATTTTGTAAAGACAGCCACCTTCACACAACGCATTAAATTAAAGTCTGATAAAAAAATCACTATTAAAGGTAAATACGAATTCCAAGCTTGTACAGAAGAAAAATGTATTTTCCCCCCAGCAGATGTTTTTGAATTTTCTTTACAAGGAACTGCAGCTTGTTTAAATAGTGCTGCAGCTTCTACTGTTAACACGGCTGCAACTTCAACATTAACTTCAGTAGAAAGTGTAGCAGAGGTTGTTGCTGAACCAGCTGTTGATACTGCCACTATAGTGCAACCCACAAAAGAGGATGCTGTTATCTCTCAAGGTATTCCAAAAGAAACTCAAGATGTTCCAAAATCATGGTACGCTATTTTTATTGCTGGATTTATTGGTGGAGCTTTAGCTTTGCTAACACCTTGTGTGTTTCCTATGATTCCAATGAATGTGAGTTTCTTTACAAAACAATCTAAAACTAAAGCAGAAGGTATTAAAAATGCACTATTATATGCCGTTTCAATTATTGTATTATATGTTGGGTTAGGCTTAGGGGTAACAGTGATTTTTGGTGCTGGAGCTTTACATTCTTTGTCAACTAATGTGTGGTTTAACTTAGCTTTCTTTGTTTTATTATTAGTGTTTGCGATGTCTTTCTTAGGTGCCTTTGAAATTACATTGCCAAGCGGTTTTGTAAATAAAATGGATGCTAAATCCGACAAAGGTGGCTACATCGGTATCTTCTTTATGGCCTTTACCTTGGCCTTAGTTTCTTTTTCTTGCACAGGACCAATTATTGGAACTTTATTAGTTGAAGCAGCAGGCACGGGTAATTTAGCTGGTCCTTTTTGGGGAATGTTTGGTTTTGCTCTTGCCTTAGCTTTACCCTTTGGTTTATTTGCGGCTTTCCCAGGTTGGTTAAATTCATTGCCACAATCAGGCGGTTGGTTAAATGCAGTGAAAGTAACTTTAGGCTTTTTAGAATTAGCATTAGCATTAAAATTCGCTTCAAATGCTGATTTAGTGGTGCAAGCAGGCATTTTAACGCGCGAAGTATTTGTTGGATTATGGATTGTGATCTTTGCCTTATTAACGATGTATTTGGTAGGTATGTTTAAAACATCACACGATAGTGATTTAAAACATGTTTCGGTAGGAAGATTATTTGTAGCTATTGCCTCTTTCTTTATGGTTATTTATTTAATCCCAGGAATGTGGGGAGCACCTTTAAAATTATTCTCAGGTATTTTACCTCCATTAGAATATTCAGAATCTCCACATGGTTTTGGAGGCTCTAGTGCAGGGGCTTCAGCGCAAGCGTCATTGCCAGCTGATGCAGAGTTTAGTAAATACATGGAAGTAAATAAAAATGGTATTGTTCATTTTAAAAACGATTACGAGCACGCTTTAGCGTATTCTAAAAAAGTTGGTAAACCTTTATTAATTGATTTTACAGGACATGCTTGCGCTAACTGTCGTAAAACAGAAGACTACGTTTGGCCAGATCCAGAAGTAACTAAACGTTTAAATAATGATGTAGTATTAGTTTCATTATATGTTGATGATAAACGTGCACTTGATCCAAAGGATTATATGAAAGTGCAATGGTATGGCAAGGAAAGAGAAATTACAGATATTGGCGACAAGTTTAAATACATGGAAGAAAAATTATACGGACAAAGTTCGCAACCATTATATGTTTTAGTGGATGGTAACGAACAAATAATCGCCCCAATTCGTGGTTATAATCCAAGTATTCCCGAATATATTACTTGGTTACAAGACGGGATTGATAAATACAAAAAGTAAATCATGCGTTTTGTCATTCAGCGCGTTTCTGAAGCTTCTGTAAAAATTGACGGAGCTTTGTATTCTGAAATTGAAAAAGGTTTTTTAGTATTAGTGGGTATTGAAGAAGCCGATACTAAAGAAGATGCTGATTGGTTGTGTCAAAAATTAATTGGGATGCGCATTTTTTCTGACACCGATGATAAACTAAATTTATCGTTGCAAGACATCAATGGCGATTTACTATTAGTTTCTCAGTTTACCTTATTTGCCTCTACTAAAAAAGGTAACCGACCTTCTTTTATCAAATCAGCGAAGCCGGATATAGCTATTCCTTTATACGAGTACTGCATTCAACAATTATCTCAACTCCTCAATAAACCGATTAAAACAGGGCAGTTTGGTGCTGATATGAAAGTGAGTTTAGTAAATGATGGACCTGTGACTATCTTGATGGATTCTAAAAACAGAGAATAATTTCCTGAAAATTTATGGGCTTATTTTTCGGATAAATTCCCTATATTTATTTGCTGTGAGATTTATATACCTATATCTTTTTGTATTGCTTGCCTTTATTTCTTGTAAAGAAAAAGACAATCAAAACGTGCGTATACATTCCATAAAAGTTCATAAAGCAAATGGCTATGTTGTGCCCAAAGACAGTATAGTAAAACCCTCTATTGTTTTTATTGACGAGAGTAAACTTTTAGAAGTAGCCGTTGGTAAACCTACCGTTTTGCCCACTAATACGAATGTACATTTATTAGGAACAGATAAAAATGTGACTATTGGTAGGCCGCAATTCCATGTTCCTGGCAAAGATACGTTTTCGTTACCAAAAGTTATTCAAATAAAAGTAGATGCTATTACCAAAAAAAGAGTCGGTATTCCTGAAGAAGTCATCGCAAAAGATCCTTTTACGAAAGATCAAAATCCAAACAACTTCAGCACCTTTGGTAAATTACAAGGTTTAAAGCATGGTAGTATTAATTGTTTGTTGGAAGATAACCGTGGAAACATTTGGTTAGGAACAGCTGGCGGAGGCATCACTAAATATGATGGAAAATCATTTACCCACTTTACTGTAGAAGAAGGATTGAATAGTAATTCTGTCAATACTATTTTTGAAGATAAAGCTGGTAATCTCTGGTTTGGAACAGTAGATGGTGGCGTAAGTAAATACGATGGTAAATTCTTTACTCATTTTTCAGAGCAAGATGGTTTAAGTAATAAATATGTGACGAGTATCTTTCAGGATCATAATGGAATTTTGTGGTTTGGAACTGCAGATGGACTTTCTAAATATGATGAAAAAACATTTACAAATTACACAGTTAAAGAGGGATTAAGCAATAGTGTGGTATATAGTATCATCGAAGATGATGCTAATAATTTATGGATAGGAACAGGAGCGGGCATTAGTAAATTTGATGGTAAAACCTTTGCGAATTATACTATCAATGAAGGCTTAAGCGACAATACGATTTTATGTAGTTTAAAAGATAAGCAAGGTCATTTATGGTTTGGTACTTATCAAGGTGGTGTAACTGTTTATGATGGTAAAGTATTTAAACACTATGGTGTATCACAAGGATTAAGCAATCAAGCAGTAAGCTGTATGCTGCAAGACAATACTGGTAATGTTTGGCTAGGGACTTCTGGTGGTGGTTTAAATAAATTTGATGGAAACAGTTTTACTCATTACACAGAGCAAGAAGGTTTAAATAGTAATGAGATTTTATCTTTATTAGAAGATAAGTCTGGAAACATTTGGATAGGAACAAATGCAGGTGGTTTAAGCAAGTACGACGGAAAAACCTTTACGCACTTTACAGAAAAAGAAGGCTTAAGTAACAACTTAGTATTTTCTGTTTTAGAAGAAAAATCTGGGAATATGTGGTTTGGCTCTTACATGGGCTTAAACAAGTATGATGGAAAATCATTTGCACATTATACCGATAAAGAAGGCTTAAATAATAACGATGTAAAAACAGTTATTCAAGATAGACGAGGAAATATTTGGTTTGGTTCTTATGGCGGAGGAGTGAGCAAATTTGATGGTTATACTTTTACACACTATACTGAAAAAGATGGCTTGAGTAACAATATTGTATTTTCTATCGTCGAAGATAAAAAAGGAAACTTATGGTTTGGGACAGAAGGAGGTGGCGTTTGTAAATTTGATGGACGATCATTTACAAAATATACGGAGGAACAAGGCTTAGCTAGTAATTTTATTAACGCTATGTTGCAAGATAGTAAAGGTTGTATGTGGTTTGCAACTGCGGGCGGTGGCGTTTCCAAATATGATGGAAAAGGTTTTACTAATTTTTCTCAAAAAAATGGGTTCATCAACAATGATGTTAAATACATGATTGAAGATAAAAAAGGAAATATTTGGTTCGCTACATTTGGAGGAGTGAGTATGTTTGATGGAACATCTTTTACAGATTTTACAGAGAAAGACGGATTGAGCCATAATGTAGTATGGAGTATCTTGCAAGATAAAATTGGAAACATTTGGTTTGGGACTCGCTTTGGTGTAAGTAAACTCACCGAAAGTAAATTGAACGAAGTCATCAGAAAAATTAAGCGCAATGCTTTATCAGAAAGCGATGTTATTTTTAAAAACTATACATACCAAGATGGTTTTTTAGGTGCAGGCGTCAATGGTGGTAAAACCATGCAAGAATCAAAAGATGGAAGTATTTGGATGGCGGCTAATGATCGATTGATGGTGTATCATCCACCTGTAGGTGGCGAAAAACCAGACACCAATGCTCCAAGTATTCAGTTAAGTAATATTGAGTTATTTAACCAAAGTATTTCTTGGGCAAACTTCGAAAATAAAAAAGATACAAGTTTTCTTTTAGGAAATGGTGTGAGAGTTGGCAATTTTCAATTTGATGGCATTACTAACTGGAATAATTTACCCGAAAAATTGAGCTTAGCTTACAATAATAATTACATCACCTTTAACTTTATTGGTGTTACTATGAACCAACCTAAGAAGGTAAAGTATCAATATATTTTAGAAGGCTTAGATGAAAACTGGAGTGCGGTTAGTAATCGTAATTCGGCACCTTATGGTAACTTGCCACATGGCGATTATAATTTTAAAGTAAAAGCGATGAATAGCGAAGGCTATTGGAGCCAGCCTGTGGAATATGCCTTTACCATTCGTCCTCCTTTTTGGCAAACATGGTGGTTTAGGATTTTAGTGCTATTAGTGATAATTGGTTCTGTTTGGTATTTTATCAAAAGTCGAGAGCGCAAACTAGTTTCCGAAAAATTAAAACTCGAAAAAACAGTTGAAGAAAGAACGGCCGAAGTGGTGGAACAAAAACACATGATTGAAGAGAAGCATAAAGAAATTACAGATAGTATTAATTATGCAGAACGAATTCAACGCAGTTTATTAGCCACTAAAGAATTGCTAGACGAAAATTTAAAAGAGTATTTTATTTTATTTAAACCTAAAGATGTTGTAAGTGGAGATTTTTATCGTGCAGCTAAGTTAAGTAATGGAAACTTTGCTTTGTTAACGGCAGATAGTACAGGACATGGCGTGCCAGGTGCTATTATGAGTATCTTAAATATTTCTTGCTTGAAAGAATCGGTGAAGGAAGGTATTTTACAACCCGCCGAAATTTTAAACCGTACTCGTAAACTAATTATTGATACGCTTGCTTTAGACGGAAGTGTGGAAGGTGGTAAAGATGGAATGGATGCAAGCTTGACGATTTATGATTTTAAAAATAAAAAATTGATTGTATCATCTGCTAATAATCCAGTGTGGATAATTAGAGGAAATGAAACCATTGAAATTAAAGCCGATAAAATGCCGGTAGGCAAACACGATAAGCAAGATATATCTTTTACTCAGCATGAGTTTGATTTACAAGAAAATGATGTGGTGTATACCTTAACTGATGGTTTCCCTGACCAGTTTGGTGGTGATAAAGGCAAAAAATTTATGAGTAAAAAACTACGCGAGTTATTAGCCTCTCACGCTTCATTGCCAATGCAAGAACAAAAACAATTGTTAGAGCAAATCTTTATGGAGTGGAAAGGTAATAACGAGCAAGTAGATGATGTGACTTTAATTGGAGTGAGGGTTTAATTAATCCTCTGCTCCAAATATCAAATCAATTGTTTCTTTATGTTTCTCTTTAATAATTTTACGTTTTAAACTAAGCTTAGGAGTGATCTCTCCGCTTTCAACAGTCCATGTGGCGTTAATGATTTTACAACGCTTTAAATGTTCGTATGGTGCGTGGATGTCGTTGATTTGCTTGACGTGAGTGTTGATGATTTTAGTTAATTCAGTAGAGTCAATCATTTCATCATTTCCTTTCCAATCAATGCCATTGGCTTTGCAATGTTCTTTGAAATTAACCACGTTAGGAATGATGATGGCTGATGCAAATTTTTGCCCTTCTCCAATCACAATGCATTGTTCAATGAACTTACATTCTTTTAATTTATTTTCAATCGCTACTGGCGAAATGTATTTGCCGGCGCTTGTTTTAAATAACTCTTTTTTTCTATCAGTGATTTTTAAAAATTTATTGTCAACTAATATTCCCACATCGCCAGTGTGGAACCAACCTTCTTTATCAATCGCTTCTTTAGTCGCTTCTTCGTTTTTATAGTAACCCATCATTAAACTCGGGCCTCTCATTAAAATTTCTCCATCTTCTTCTGCAATTTTCACTTCCACATTTTCTACTACTGGTCCAACGGTTCCAAATTTAATATTGTTCTTTCCAAAATTATTGGCAGCAATGGCTACAGAAGTTTCTGTTAAACCATAACCTTGTAATAAGGTTATTTTAGCACAACAAAACACACGTTCAATTTTTGGATTTAATGCAGCGCCGCCGCTTACGATGCACACTACTTTTCCACCAAAGGCGTCGCGCCATTTACTGTAAACGAGTTTGTCGCATACTTTTCTTTGCAACTCGTACCACATTCCGTTAGCGCCATTTAACTCATAGTTTTCGGCAAGCTTTACGCTATGTAAAAATAGTTTCTTTTTAAAGCCAGTTAATTTATCTCCAGCACCATAAATTTTTTCTAATACTCGTTCAAAAATTCTTGGTACCGATACAAATATTTGCGGTTGTATTTCGCGACTGTTTTCGGCGATGGTTTCAAAATTTTCGGCATAGTAAATACTCACGCCTTTAAACAAGTATAAGGTACTTAATACTCTTTCGTACACATGGTTTAATGGTAAAAAACTCAAAGCTCTCCAATCTGATTGAATGGGCGCTAAGTTTTGTAAAGCTTTCACATTGCTTAATAAACCTTTATGAGAAATCATTACGCCTTTAGGATGACCCGTAGTTCCTGATGTATACAACAAGGTGTTTAAATCATTTTCTGAAATGGTTTTTTTAATAGCATCAATTTTTGCTTGATCAAAATTGCTTTTTCCAAATGCTATTAATTCCGAAATGTGTTTCACCCCTTCAATATCACTAAAGCTATAAATATGTTTTAGGTTTGGTAAATCCTCCATTATCGTCAACAATTTTTGATAGATACTTTTGTCCGAAATAAAAATAGCTTTGGCTTGAGAGTGATCTAAAATAAATTTTAAATCGGGTGCACCCACGGTTGGGAAAATCGGGACAGAAGGCATAGCTACTTGCTGCGTTGCAAAATCCACAAAGTTCCACTCAGGGCGGTTTGCCGACATGATAGCCACCATATCATTTTTTTGTAAACCTAGCGCTAATAAACCAGCGCTGATATGATTAACGTTGGATACAAAATCGGCAACGCTATGCGATACCCATTTTTTTTCTTTTTTACCAGGCGCAATGGTTTCTTTACTATTTAAAATATCTGTTTTAGTTGAATTGTTTTTTAAGTAATCTAAAATGTCAAAAACGCGATTAATTTCCATAATTATATTTTTTAATGTGATTGTTTAATGATTTTTTTATTTGGTATCTCTATAAGCAACATATTCAATTCTTGCCTTTGCAAGCTCTTCAATAATTTGTTGTCTGGTAGTGATTAAAGCGGTGATTAAATTTGT
>SYEI01000108.1 GCA_005800865.1 Bacteroidota bacterium
ACAACTTGCTTATCCATTGATATTTTATCAATGTTATCCATTACTTCTCCCATTGGAATTAATTCGCCTTTGATGTTTGCTTCATCAAATTCATATTCTTCTCTTACATCAATTAATTGAAAATCTTTTTTTTCGTCGATTAATTGTTTTAATTCTTGTACAGATATTTCTTTCATATGTAGATATTTTTTGTTTTTTTATTGTCATATGGTATACGCCACGTATCTTCATTGGTGTTTGTGCATTTCGGCACATGGCTATTTCATTTTTTATGTATTGTTAGTTTTGGATAAATGTCTCCATTCCTGGTTTATATTGATTAATATAGCCACTACCTATATTAATGGATATTGTTTTTTTAAGATGATGCGGTTTTTTATCTAACTTAAATTCTTTTGGTTTAAATGAAATCTGAACATTACTTCTTATTCTATCATAATAATCATTTCCAGTATTTCTAAATAATATACCGTCGGAAGATATTTTAAATAAAACCAAATCAATTGAATAGCTATGAACAACATTATTGAATGTAACATTACCATTTACATGCAAAGTTTTATGACCATGATTACTTAAAGCTGGTAATTTATCTGAGTTTAATACTCCTTTAAAAATAAACTTTGTATCATCTAAATCATCTAACCATGCATCTAAACTATCTACTCCCGTTTTAAATTTCATAAAATCAATTACTATGTACAACTCACTATTTGATTCGTTGTAAAATATATTTGATGAATTTTGATTGGCAAAGCAAATTTCATTATGAAAACATGTTTTCACAAATGTATTTGATGGATATACATCTTGAGAAAAAAGATTTCCAAAAGCAATAAGCAAATAAAATAAATACAGTAATCTTTTCATTAAAATGTTTTGTCTTTAGTTCCTTCAGGTAAATAGTTAAAAAATGTATCTCCACGTAAGCCAATTCTCAGGGTTTCTAAAGGAATCACATCATCCACACTGATATTGCCAACATTTACATTAGCACCAAATAAATTAATAAAATATACTTGTTGAGATTTTTGTGGAGTTTCCCAAATAATATCTTCTACTTTAATTTTATTGGTAATTCTCGTTACAAGCATTGAGTGTGCACTTCCATTTTTATGAAAAATACCAACAGTGCCACTTTCGCGAGCTTCAGCAATTACTTTAAACGATCCTGCTTCTAATTCGGCTTTCATCATACTTACCCATTTTGCCGGATGAATAATAATACCTTCTTCCTTAGAACCCACCTCAGATAATACAGTAAAGTTTTTAGCTAAAGTGCTAATGAATTTACATTTGCTTTCATGATCTATATTAATACTTCCATCAGAAACCTCAGCAGTATCTAATCCATAAGAATCAATAAACTTTTGGTAGTCATCAAATTTACCTCTGGCAACAAACGCTTCAAATAAAGTTCCTCCTAGGTATGTTTTTATTCCTGCCTTTTGGTAAAGTTTAATTTTTTCTTTTACATTTTTTGACATCACAGATGTACCAAATCCCAACTTCACAAAATCAACATAATCAGCGTAACTTTCAACAAAGTCTTCGGCGTGTCTCAACGATATTCCTTTATCCATTACCATCGTTAAACCACTATTACGTGGTCTTTCTGTGCGTTCTGGTAAGTGCGATAAGTTTACATTGTATTTAAGCATAGGTCCTTAATTATTTATAGTGGTTTATTTTTAAATGATTGTATGAGTTGCATCACAGCAACATCTTGTTCTAATATGGGTAAGTATTCTAATAAATCAGAGTGTTTGTCATAATCCATTTCTAGGGCGTTTTCTAAAAACACCATTCCTTGTTGCTTTCTCCCTAATTCCATTTGTAAGCCGCTCATGCGATAATATAACTCTGGTGCATCCGGAAATTTCTGTATCCCTTCCGCCAATATTTTTTCGCAGTCTTTGTAGTATTCACCATCATACAACAACTTAGCGTAATCTATATAGATATCGAACTCCTCGTAACCTAATTCAATCACGCGCATGTATGCTGAAGCGGCTTCTTCTAAAAAGCCAAGTTTATGCTGAACTTCACCAAACACATACCAATACTCTGGCATATTAGGATTTATTTCAATAGCTTTTTTTATGTAATGAACACTTTCTGTAATTCTATTTTGATAATCCAATACAATACCAATTCCTAACCATGCATCGGCATGCGCTGCATCTAATTTAATAGCGCGGTTATAATTTACTAAAGCGTCTTCGTATTGATTTAAGTTTTCGTAACACTCTCCAATATAATAATAGGTATTTGCATCAGGCTCTTCATGCTTAAAGGTCTCTTTATACACTTCGATCGCATCTTGATATCTATCTAATTGAGCTAAAGAATTAGCTTTATTAAAATAAGCTGATGAAAAATTATCTTTAATCGCAATCGCATAATCGTATGCATCAATCGCTTTTTCAAATAAGCTTAAACGATTGTAACTAATTCCTAAATTAAACCAAGCAAAATGATTGTATGGTTTTTCATCAATATAGTTTTCATAAAAAGCAATAGCTTCTTCGCTCTTGCCTGTCATTTCAAAACATAAGGACAATTCATTCAAAGCTACATCATTATCCGAATTAACTTTTATGGCCTTTTTTAAATAATATAACGCATCTTCAGCTTTATCATCATTTAAAAATTCAATACCTATTGCCACGTATACTTCGTCTTTGTATTCGGATAAGGGCAATGCTTTTTTATAATTTTCAATAGCTTGTTCGCTTAATCCTGTTTGGCTATAAATATAACCGCGAGTCATATAAAGTTCGCTATTATTACTTTCAACCTGCTCTACTTCATTTAACAAATTAAGTGCATCATGCGTTTTATGCTGCGATGATAAATATTGGGCTAACTTAATTTTTAAAGATGACGAGTATGGATAGTGATGCAGTGCAAAATCAAGAGCCTTTTTAGCAAGCTCCAAATTAAACCATTGCATATAATAATCAATAATTTCTTCCAGTTCATCAGCATCAAAAAACTGCTGGTTCCCTGAAGAAATCATATCCTCAAATCGCTTTAAACTTTTTTCGAAATCTTGGTTGCTTAATCCATCTCCTTCAAATTCACTCATACAAAAAATCTTTCTTTAATATTTACAAATTTAAGCTTAAAAAACACATTTTAGGGCTTAATTTTGAACAAAAAATAGTGTATTTTGTAGAAAAATAGTTCATTTTAGTCTGAGGGCTAATGGTATATTTGTGCGATTATAAAATTAATTTAACGTGACTTTAATAAAAAGTATTTCAGGAATTAGAGGGACCATTGGTGGTAAGCCAGGAGATGGATTAAGCCCATTAGATATTGTAAAATTTGCTTCTGCTTATGGTAGCTGGATCATATCACAAGACCCAAGTAAAAAGGTAACCGTAGTTATTGGTCGAGATGCCCGTTTATCTGGACAAATGGTAAATAATATTGTTTGCGGAACTTTAGTTGGATTGGGAATTAATGTGATTGATTTAGGATTAAGCACAACGCCAACTGTTGAAGTGGCAGTAACCGAATTAAAGGCAGATGGCGGTATTATTTTAACAGCTAGTCATAATCCAAAACAATGGAACGCCCTAAAATTATTAAATAATAAAGGTGAATTTATCAGCGATAGCGAAGGCAAATATATCTTAGAACAAGCCGACAAAGAAGATTTCACCTATTGTGATGTAAACCAACTTGGTAGCTACGAACAAAATAACACTTTACTGCAACTACATATAGATAAGGTATTAAACTTGCCTTATGTTGACATTGATGCT
>SYEI01000012.1 GCA_005800865.1 Bacteroidota bacterium
ATAGTAGCAATCCGCTTGCAACACAAAATGATCGGCCATATTAAATAAACTGAAAGCAATTCCTTTCCTATTATTAACGATCGTATATGAATCATAGCCCTTTTTAAAATAATCCAATGAAAGCGTCATTAAAGAATCAGGGAACTTAATATTACCTTTAAACTGGGTTTCTATTAAATGGGTATAAGTGGTTCCAATATTATTATAGGCTAAGCCTAAGCCAGAAGGATCATTAAGAATTTTTCTAATTTTTAAACTTTGAAAATGATATTTTAACGCATTTACTAAATCATTTTGATTGCTATATAAAACAGCAATATTATTGTAGGATTGGGCTAAGCTAACTTTACTGTCTAAATTTTCTCTGATTTTTACTGCTGCAAAATAATATTCAAGTGCTTTGTCAATTTCTCCTTTACTATCGTAGATAGTACCTAAATTACTTAAAGAAAATGCTTGTCCTTCTAAATCCTTTATCTCTCTTTGTATCTCAAGACTTTTGTTAAAATACAAAATAGCCTTGTAGGGTATGCCTCGTTCTGTAAAAAAGAACCCTTTATTATTTAAAGAAGCGGCTAAATACTTTTTAGCAGTTAACTTAATAATTGGCTGACTAGAATTTTGAAGTTTGGCCGCTAGTTTACCCATTTCGTTATTATAAACGGGCCAAACATCCGCATCGCCATTTTCGGCAATAATACTTAAAATATGTAATTTATTGGTATCCTCTTTAGATTTAGAAACTTCGATAATTAACGAATCAATATAATAATCAGATTGCGCATAGAAAACATTCTTGTTAACGACGATAAAAAATAAAAATAAAGTTATATGTATATACTTCTTCAAAATAGTTATTTAAATTTTAATACCAATAATACAAACATCATCCACTTGTTCTAAATCACCCTTCCATTTATCAAATTGGCCCATCAATAATTCAGATTGCTCTTTCATACTTCTTATGGAATTGTTCAATAAAAATTCATTAAGCTGCTTGTACTTAAATTTCTTTCCTTTTTCGCCTCCAAACTGATCGGCATAACCATCTGTATAAATATAAATAGTCGCATTTTCTTCAGGTAAAATTTCATATTCAGTAAATGGCAATAACTTTTCTCCTTTACCAACAGGCATTTTATTGTAAGCTAAATGATTCGCAATCTTATTTGAAATAATAATTGGATGGTTGTTTGCTGCTGCGTAGGTAACTTTATTTGTTGTTTTGTTTATTCTAAGCATAACACCATCAAATCCATCTTTTTGATCTTCGTTATTTACACTATCAATCAATCTCTTTCTCACATAATCAAAAATCTCATTTGGTTGTTTTATATTCTTCTCTTTAATGGCTTCACTTAAAAAACCAATACTTAACAAACTCATAAATGCTCCAGGAACACCATGACCTGTGCTATCGCAAACAGCCAAATAAAAATCATCTTCATGTTCAGTTGCCCAATAAAAATCTCCACTCACAATGTCTTTTGGCTTAAATAAAACAAAATGTGATTCTAAATTTTCATCTAATAATTTATCATTTGCTAATAATGCATACTGAATACGTTTTGCATAATTAATAGAGTCCACTATTTCCTTTTGTTTCAATTCAATAACCTGCTTCTGAAATTCAATCTCCCCTTGTTTTTGCTCAACCTGTTCTTTTTGCTTGGTTATTAATTGATGCGCCTTCTTTTTTTGAGAATAAACACGATACATAAACAAGCCAAACAACAATGAAATAATTAAACTTCCAATAATGAAATAACTAATAATGCTTTGTCGTTGAATGCGCTCATTAGATAAATCATTTTGTTTTTTTAGAATCAAATTTTGCTGCTCTTTTTTCTCGGTTTCGTATTTTGTTTCGACTTCTAACAGTTGCTTATTTTTTTCAACACTTAAAACAGAATCTTTAAAGCTGATATATTTATCAGAATACTCTAATGCTTTTTCGAAATTATGTTGTTGTTTGTATACCTGAGATATATTTAAACTAAGATGCTTCAAATCATCATAGGCTTTTCGTTCTTCAAATATGGGAAAGGATTTCAAAAAATACTCCAGGGCTTTATTGAAATTCTTTTGTTTTTTATAAGCTTCACCCATTACTTGGTAAGTAGCCGCTATTCCGTATGTATTATTTAATGTTTTAAGTTGTTCAACCGCTTTATTGAAATTTACAAATGCTTCATCATACTTATTTAATTCAACAAATGCATCACCTATTAAAGTATATGACACAGATAATGGATATAAGGCAATTGGAGGTTTTTCAAAAACATTTTTTGCTCTAGTAAAAAAATAAATTGCCTGAGTAGCATCCTTTTTTAATAAATAAATATTACCTAATCCAATAGATGAAATTCCCATCATGTATTTATTAGAGTCTTGATAGGCTATTTCATAACTTTGAGTATAAGCCTCCAAAGCTTTCTTCTGATTATCAATTCCCAAATAAGTATTGCCAATAGAGTTCATTAAATTGCTCATGGCTTTAGGACTCTTATTCTTTTCGTGAATTTTATAGGCGTTAATAAAATTTTCTAAAGCCTTTTCGTAATCACCTTTACTGTTAAAATATTCGCCAATGGTATTATATGATTTTCCAATACCATTTAAAAAATTTACTTTTTGAGACAGTACTAATGCAGAATTGGCATAATATAAACAACTATCATTTGCCTGCTCCATTAAATATAGTGCAATATTGTTATTTACATTAATTCTAGCTGTATCTGGGATATTTTTAGCTAGTTTTTGCTTAAGACTATCTAACACATTTATACTAAATAATGTGGGCAAATAACACAATGCAACTATTAATAATTTTATTTTATTCATATATCTTGGTATTACTACCGTTACTTTATTGATACTATATTCTAATTCCGATGATACACACATCATCTACTTGCTCTAAATTACCCTTCCATTTATCAAACCCCTTTTCCAATTTCTGTTTTTGAATTTCCATTGGCTCATTCGTCATTGACACTAAAATTTCTTGCAATTGTTTAGCCTTAAATTTTTTTCCATTAATTCCTCCAAACTGATCTGGATAACCATCTGTTAATGCGTAAATAGCATCACCTTTTTGCAAATCAAAAGAATGTAACTTAAATGGCGTTGTATCTTTATCATGTTTGCCAATAGGCATTCTATCCGACTTTATTTCTATTAATTCTCCCTGTCTAACAATCCAAATAGGATTATTAGCGCAAGCGCAAGTCATTTTATTGTTTTCGAAATCAATACATATTAAACTAGCGTCCATTCCATCTTTTCCGCCCTCTTCGCTTCCGTCGTTTTTTAAATTCTCAATCACTAAACGACGCGTTTCATTTAAAATTAAATCCGGGCTCTGAATTCCTTGAACAATAGCTTCTTTTAAACTAGCAATATTTACAATACTCATAATGGCGCCAGGCACACCATGCCCAGTACTATCGGCAGTAACAATAACAAAATTGCTATTACTTAATGTTGTGGCCCAATAAAAATCGCCGCTAACAATATCCTTTGGCTTAAATAACACAAAATAGTCGTTTAGATTATCATCTAACATTTTTTTACTTGCTAGCAGAGAACGTTGAATTCGTTCAGCATAATTTATACTATCGGTAATCTCTTTATGCTTTTCCTCTAAAATTTGGCGTTGATTATTGATTTCTAAATTCTTACTTTCTAAACTTATATTTTGCTGCTTTACTTCTAAGGTTCTTTCTTCCACTATTTTTTCCAATTTTTTATTGTCTTGTTCCAACTTTCTGGTTTGAAAAAAGATGATAAGCGATAAAAATAAATAAATAGAAGCTATTGATAGAGCGATAAACAAAAATTTAAAATAATAGACATTGTTTTTGATATAACTTAAAAACACCAACTTCTCGTCCTTACCACAAATATAAAAGCCTTGTTTTGTTTCTTTATACCCAGTTTCTTCGAAGTTAGCTCTATAATCCATTCTAAATGGCAAGCTAGCAAAAACAACATTTTCAAAATTGCTATCATAAATCAATAGTCCTTTTTTACAAATTAGTATATTTTCAATAATGCTATCCGAATCTAAATCAAACTGTTTCAATTTGGTTTCAGAATCAATTTCTTCATGTATAACGAAAGGAATAAATTCTAGTTTATTATTTATCATAAACAAGGTATCCGAATTGCCAGCGTGCAAAATAGTTTCTTTATTATTTATAAAAGCCTTTTCAAATATGCCTCTATTAAATTTATTAAACGACTCGTTATTTAAACGAAGGTCAACTCTTTTCTCTTCAATAATATCTAAATTTTGATTAGCAATTTTCAAAACAGATAAACTATCCGATTGATTTATATAAGTTTCGTGGATAAAATAAAACAATTTACCTTCCTCATAAAAAGGCAAAGCCCTAATCATAGCTGTAAATCCATCTTTCTCTAGCTGTTTGCAAATCGGTTTAAACTCTTGATTTAGAATTCCCATATAAGCTTTGCAATCCGTTTGATAATGAGCAATCTCGCTGGTATCTATACTCATTTTCTTTAAGGCTAAATTTAGCTTATCCTCAGGAACATTACAATTAGCATAAGATGTGTATACTAACTGAGTTTTATTGTTCATTTTAACTGCATGAAAATTTGTGAAATAAGCAAATGCTAAATCCGTTTTTAAAAGTCTTCTATTTTTAAAGTCATAGGAAATAATAGCTCTATTTTTAGCTCCAGCAGCAAAAGTAAAGACGTATTCTTTTAAATTATCATCATTTAAATCGAGTACGTCATTCTTAAAACATTCAGTTACATTTTTTTCAGCATCATAGGAAGCAATAAATTGATTGACTTTAGGAACTAAAATGTTTGTTTTGTTTTTTATGTCAAGTTCAAATGAAGAAAGAAATAAAGAATCGTTAAATGTTTTAAGATAAATAGCATCTAGCAAGCCATTGTTATCAATATCATTCCAAATTAATGTTCCTTTAACTAAATTACCTTTTTGGGAAACAACATTTACTAATGTTTTATCATTCCATATTTCTCCATAAATATGGTCTTTTTCGATATTACCAATATCAAAGTTTTCGGTAATACCATCTCCATCCAAATCGATATTGCGTTTGTATTTAGACCAATCTTTAAGAACTTCTAACTCAACATTAAACTTTTTGTAATGGTCGTTAATTAAATAAACAATCGGCAAACTAAGTATAACACTTGTTATAAGTTTAATAAAAAAGCTATACTTATTTTTTGATTTCAACTAATCCTGATTCTTCAATTTCACCATCGTTAAAATCGTAGCAATACCAACCGTTTGTCCTGCTTGGTCAACCGCATCGTATTTTTCTAATACTTCTGGTGAACTTGCATCATAAATATCTACCACCCATTTCACAATACCCACTTTTACTTCTGTTCCATCAGCTGCTGTTAAAGGTTTATCGTTTTCTAATTTTTCTTTGCAAGTAAATTTCACACCAATGGTCATACCTGGGTAAATAGGGCGTGTAAAGCGGCATTCATCAATTCCGTAGTTCAACAATACTGGACCTTTTGGTGGATCAACAAATAAACCTGCTGCCTTCGATAAAATAAAATATCCGTGAGCAACGGTTCGTTTGAAGATTGTTCCTTCTAATGCATCGGGTTGCAAATGCGCGTAAAACTTATCTCCTGTTAAGTTCGCAAAGTTCACTAAATCATCTTCACTCACTGTATGTGTTGGTGTAATGGTTGTTTCGCCTACTTCTAAATCTTCAAAGTATTGACGGAACGGATGCACATCTTTAATAATCATTTTAGCACCCACTTGGTAACTATTTAAAATAGCCGTAATCATGGTTGGTGAACCTTGAATAGCGGTACGTTGTAAGTAATGAAACACACCACGTTTTCCTCCCATCTCTTCTCCACCACCTGCTCTACCAGGACCACCATGCACTAACATTGGCATTGGTGAACCATGACCAGTACTTTCTTTAGCGCAATCTGCATTTAACACTAAAATACGACCGTGCATACAAGCTGCGCCAATGGTGTATTTACGAGCAATGGTTTCGCTAGCTGTTACTATAGAACTCACTAAACTTCCTTTACCCATTTTTGCTAACTGAATCGCATCTTCAATAGTTTTGTAAGGCATAATGGTACTCACTGGTCCAAAAGCTTCTACGTTATGGCAATCCGTATTAATAAATGGTTTTTCGTTTAAGAAAATGATTGGCGGCATAAACGCGCCTTTATTTTTATCAGCACCTTTTACTTCAAAGTTTTCGAAATTACCAATGATGATTTTTTGAGTTTTAGAAAGTATCTCAACTTTTTCTTTAACTTCAATTAATTGCGATTGCCCTGCTAATGAGCCCATGCGAACACCTTCCACATTCGGGTCACCAATCACGTTTTGTGCTAAGCGTTTACCTAAAGCAATTTGCACATCTTCTACCATGTTTTCAGGAACAATGATACGGCGTACGGCTGTACATTTTTGTCCGGCCTTCGTTGTAATTTCTCTTGCTACTTCTTTAATAAAAATATCAAATTCAGGCATAGCAGGTGTAACGTCTGTTCCCAACACACAACAATTTAAAGAGTCCGCTTCCATATTAAAATGAACCGCCTCTTGCAATAAACGTGGATGAGCCTTTAACATTTTTCCTGTAGAAGCAGAACCTGTAAAGGTTACGATATCCTGACTTTCCACATGTTCTAAAATTCCGTTAGCGCTACCGCAAATTAATTGCAAAGCACCTTCTGGTAAAATTTTACTCGCAATAATTTCTTTCACAACGGCTTCCGTTAAAAAAGAAGTCAACGCCGCAGGCTTAACAATTGCTGGCACTCCCGCCAACCAGTTAACGGCTACTTTTTCTAACATGCCCCAAACAGGGAAGTTAAAGGCATTGATGTGAATGGCTACACCTTCTTTTGGCACACAAATATGGTGACCAATGAATGTATTGTTTCTTGACAAACGTGCTACATCACCCTCATAGCAATAGGTTTCGTTAGGAAACGATTTACGTAAAGACGCATAAGCAAATAAATTACCAATACCGCCTTCAATATCTACCCAACTATCCACACGGGTAGCTCCTGTTGCCCAAGAAATTTTATAAAAATCTTCTTTTTTACTTTGTAAGTACAATGCTAAAGCCTTTAACATTAAGCCTCTTTGTTGAAAGGTCATGTTGCGAAGCTTTGGCCCACCAACGGTTCGCGCATAATTGCACATAGCCGCAAAATCTAATCCTTTGCTACTAACGGTGGCAATTGCCTCACCTGTAATAGCGTTATATAATTCCTGCCCGTTTTCGGAACCAGCAGCCCATTGACCTAAGGCGTAATTTTGTAATTTGTTCATAGAAATAAAGAGATAATACGCATTAAATATAAAAAAAATGGGGGAATAACCAGGGGTTTTTTATGCTTTAATTAAGGGAAAACCAGATTTGAAAATTATCGGTTTTTTGTATCTTTATAATTGAGAGGACGCATACTGTGCCTTTTACGATGAAAACAAAAAAATGAACAAAGACATCCAAAGCTATCACAACGCCCAATCAGCAGAAGACAAAGAAATATGCGAGATTTTGCACGAAGAAATTTGTAAGCATTTGCCAAAAGCAGAAAATAAAATTTGGCATGGGCATCCCGTTTGGTTTTTAGATGGCAACCCAATTGTAGGTTATAGTAAATTAAAAGCAGGTTTGCAGCTGCTATTTTGGAGCGGTGTTACATTTGAAGAAGAGCAGCTAGTGCCAGGCAAAAGCGGCAAGTTTAAAGATGCTTCTATTAATTATACATCCGCCCAACAAATTAACACGAAAGATTTAAAACGTTGGTTAAAGAAAGCCAATGATATACAATGGGATTATAAAAACATCGTGAAACACAAAGGTGTTTTAGAGAGGTTGAAATAAAATAAAGAAGTGTAACTAATATCAATGAATAAAAAATTATATTTAGCTGTATTACTATTTTTTACCTTGCTTGTTAAATCTCAGTCAGATACACTTATTGGAGAAACAAAATATAAAATAATTGAACGTCACCAAAATGGAAAGATAAAACAAGTGGGACAATTTGCTGCTGACTGTGAATATGACGTGATGAAAAAACACGGATATTTTATAACATATAATGAAAAAGGGAAAATAATAAAACAGGAACTTTATTTTTATAACGAAAGGCAAAATCGCAAGATTCTAGGATTAAAACATGGGTGGTGGGGATTTTATGGGATGCAGAAAAAATATTTTTTAGGTATAACTCGAGCCATTGTTATTGTTGATCCATGTTTTTAAATGAATAAACTTCTTAAACCAACCTCTTCAAAAAGAAAGTCCCGAAAGGAACCAAAGACAATAAAAAAGCCAAACACGCATTTTTGAAAGATAATTTCACTTTAAAAAACATCAGTGCCAATAAAATCATAAAAGCTACAAACAAAGCACCGTGTATGCTTCCCATGGGACGCACATATTCAGGTGTATTGTAAAAGTATTTTAAAGGCATAGCAATAAATAACAAAAGCAAATAGCTATAACCTTCTATTTTACCTATTATTAAAAACCATTTGGTAATTGTTGTGTTTTGCATGTCATATAATTAAGACTCGAAAATTTTTAAAACCTTTCGGGTCTGGGTGGAATTGAAACTAAGCTTCTACCTCAACAATTGTTGGCGCAATAATAAATTTCTCGATTAACTTTTCAATCTTAGGCGTTAAATCGTTTGTGAAAACTAAATGCTGACATTTAGGTAAACTCAAGGCTAAACGATCTATTTGCCCGTGTAACGCATTTTTGATAATCATCTCTGCATCATCAATCACAAATAATTTAATTTTATTC
>SYEI01000109.1 GCA_005800865.1 Bacteroidota bacterium
GGATGGGCAGCTAAAGAACTTTGTGAAAAAGGTTTAAAAACAATCGTCTTAGAACGTGGCAGACAAGTTGAACATGTAAAAGATTATCCGACGGCATTAAAGCAACCTTGGGAATTTGAAAACAGATTAGAATTAACAGAGGAGGATAGGAAAATTAATCCAGTTCAAAGCCAAATTTACAATGAAAGCTGCAAGCACTTTTTTGTGAATGATCAGGAACATCCTTATATACAAGAAAAACCATTTAGTTGGATTCGTGGTTACCATGTTGGAGGCCGCTCTATAACTTGGGGAAGACAAGTGTATCGATTAAGTGATTTAGATTTTAATGCTAATTTAAAAGATGGGCATGGCGTTGATTGGCCAATTCGATATAATGATATTGCACCTTGGTATGATTACGTAGAAAATTTTATTGGAGTAAGTGGACAAGCGGCAGGTATTCCTCATTTGCCAGATGGACAGTTTTTGCCACCTATGGAAATGAATTGTATTGAAAAGCATTTTGCTGAAGGAGTTAAAAAGAATTTTGATAATAGATGGGTAACGCATGGGCGAGTTGCTAATCTAACGAGAGGATATAAAGATAGAGGTCCATGTCAGTATAGGAATTTGTGTAATAGAGGTTGTCCATTTGGAGGTTATTTTAGTAGCAATTCTTCTACTTTGCCAGCCGCCTATGCCACTGGTAATTTGACTTTAAGACCTCATTCAATCGTTCAAGAAGTGATTTATGATACGAATACTGGCAAAGCAAAAGGCGTAAGAATTATTGATGAATTAACTCATGAAATTTTTGAATTTTATGCAAAAGTCATATTTTTAAATGCATCAACTATTGCGACGGCTTCTATTTTGTTACATTCTACTTCTTCTGCGTTTCCAAATGGTTTAGGAAATAGTAGTGGTCAGATTGGTTTGAATTTAATGGATCATCATAAATCCGTTGGTGCAAATGGCGAACATGATGGTTATGAGGAATATTATTATTCGGGTAGAAGACCAACTGGTATTTATATCCCACGTTTTAGAAATTTAAACGAGCAAACTAAACACGCTGATTTTATTAGAGGATATGGCTATCAAGCAGATGGGGAAAGAAGTGAATGGAGAGATCGTATGAAAGAGGACGAAAGTTTTGGCGCAGATTTTAAAAACAATTTAACGGTTCCTGGTCCATGGAAAATGTGGATGGGAGCATGGGGCGAATGTTTGCCTAATCCAAACAATAAAATGTGGTTAGATAAAAATTTAAAAGATAAGTGGGGTTTACCTTTGGTAAATATTAGTTTTGAATATGGTGATAATGAAAAAGCGATGAGAAAGGATGCCATGAATTCTGCCGCTGAAATGCTTGAAAAAACTGGATTTAAAAACATTGCTACTTTTGATTATAATCCAAATCCAGGAACAACGGTTCACGAAATGGGAACTGCACGAATGGGAAGAGACGCGAAAACGTCTGTTCTAAATGAGCATAATCAAATGCACGATGTGAAAAATGTATTTATCACCGATGGAAGTTGTATGTCTTCTGGTGGATGTCAAAATCCATCTTTAACCTATATGGCATTAACGGCAAGAGCCTGTGATTATGCTGTAAATGAATTGAAAAAAAATAATTTGTAATTAGCAATAGCCCATTATTTTATACACGAGATAGCCAACTATTTCATGTATTAATATATGGTTGGCATATAAGGCGTCTGCACTTGGTATTAAGCAATGATCTAATTCAATTCTGAATTCACTACAATAGTAATCTGTAGGGTAGGCAGTGAGGTTTATAATTCCCTCTTTTTTAAAGCAAGCCATAGATCTTCTCATATGAGCAGCTGATGTTATCAATAAAGATTTTTTATTGGAGGCGTTTAAAGAATCTAAAATGTGCTTGGTAAAAAGCGCATTCTCATGTGTGGTATTAGATTGAGATTCAATAATAAGTAAGCTATCAGCAATGCCTATTTGGTTTAACCATTTTTTTATATTTTCTCCTTCTTTAATATCGGGTGATGTTAAGCTACCTGAACCTCCGGTAAACACTATTTTTTTAATATGATGTTGTTTTAATAACCAAACTGCTTGAAATAATCTATCCCCAGATCTTAAAAATTGAGGTTTATTGGTTTTGGTATTATACCAGGTCATGCCTCCTAAAACTATCCCGTATTCATATTTCCCTTCTTTTTCAGGACAATAGGTTTTATCATCGTATCTAAATTCCCATTTACCGATAGTCATATCAGTAATAAATTCATTAGAGAAAATAAATAGGATGAGAATAGCGCTAATTAATAAGTATTTTTTTCTTTGATTGTTTTTAGTCTTCCAACACCATATTAATAAAACAAATGCCCATACAATCGGAAATAGAATGACTGATAGTATTTTGCCTAAGATGTAAAACATATACAACAAAGATATGAAAATGTATGATTTCCAAATTTTAATTTAAGTGGAATTGATTTCCAATTTTTGGAAATATTTATTTTTTAGGATTCTAGGTATGTGGGTTATATCTCAATAAAATCAATGGTTTATATAAGGTAAGGTATTTGGCACGGGATTTAATATATGTTATATGAACAAAAAAAATATCATATGGAAAATACAAACACTAAATTAATCAGTTTAACTTCGGTTACCGATAAATCTGATGCCGCTTTGTTAGTTTCAGGAGAATTATATCACACGGGATGCTCCATGTTTGGTACTGAAGCTTCTCTTCTTGAGGATGGAGTATTGTCTCAAAAGTATATTTGCTGCTTGAATGGTTTTTTTTATTTTAAACTAGATTATGAAAAGCAATATAAGGTGGTAATTACTCGCCCAGGGTTTGAAACTAAATCAATAGTATTTAATACTCATTTAAATGGATATCCCGCAAGAAAAAGGTATTATGAGTTTGGAGTCTCTTTAAATGAAATCAATGAAGATTCTGATTTAA
>SYEI01000110.1 GCA_005800865.1 Bacteroidota bacterium
AAAATTAACTGTATCTAGCGAAAAAACGCATAAATAATAGCTTTTCTAAAGCAATTTAGTTCCTTTTTAACAAAGCTGCCTGTAATAACGGGCGGCTTTTTTATTATATTTACTAGCCTAAATTGCATCTATGAAATAGCCAAGTTTGCCTAAATACAAAGATAAATGAAGATAAACTGGCTATACCATATGACAATTAAAAACAATAATATCTACATATGAAAAAACTATTACTTCTATTATCTTTCATTTCCCTAAATTTTTTAGCTCAACAGCAATCTACTATTCAGGAGCAAAGTAATCATTATAAAAACTATTCATTTTCAAAAGACAGTCAATGGGATAGCTTAAACACCATTGAAAACGGAACCGTTTATCAAGCCAATTCAAATCAACAAAAAACAACAAGCTGTACTTTAAACAAAAAAGTATATGGCTGGCATCCATATTGGGTAGGTTCTGTTTACACAAACTACGATTGGAGCATGCTTAGCGACTTTTGTTATTTTGATTATGCAGTTAGTCCTACAACAGGTAATAATACAAATGCTTCTTTCGCCTGGGCAACAAGTGCCGCTGTAACAGCAGCCATCAGTAATAGTGTGAATGTGCATTTTTGTGCTACTTTATTTGGCAGCCATTCTACTTTTTGGGCAAGCTCTACAGCTCAACAAACGTTTATTACCAATGCCATTAACTTATTAAATTCTCGTCCTGGTAGTAACGGTATAAATATTGATTTTGAAGGGATGGGTTCGAGCGATAAAGTGCCTTTTACAGCATTTATGACAAGTCTTTGTAATCAGGTACATGCAGCTAATCCAAATTATAAAGTAACTATGGCTTTGTATGCTGTTGAATGGGGCAACAACACCTTTGATATAGCAGCACTAAATCCATTAGTAGATAATTTTATTATTATGGGTTATGATTATTATTATTCGGGCTCCACTACCGCTGGTCCTGAAGCTCCCTTATATAATTTTCAAACCACATATAATTACACTTTAGCAAAATCCATTACTCATTATTTAAATAAAGGCGCAACAAAAAGTAAATTGTTGTTAGGTTTACCTTGGTATGGCAGAGAATGGGAAACTGTTGCAAGTACAGCTCCTTCTGCAACAACTGGTGGCTTTACATCGTCGCGTACTTATTCATACGTAAAAAATAATGCGGCTACTTACTCTCTGGCAAATAAAAATTTTGAAAATAACAGTTTTGAAAATTACTATTCATATCAAAATACTGGAAATTGGCGACAATGTTGGATAGATGATAATTATAGCTACAGCCGTAAATTTGATTTAGTAAACCAACGTGGCATTGGCGGCATTGGCATTTGGGCTTTAGGATATGATGATGGTTACAGTGATTTATGGAATTTGATTAAAGATAAATTTTCTACATGCGCTACCGTTGCTTGTACTGATAGTATTTACGATATGGGTGGGCCGAACAGAAATTATTATGATAACGAAAATTATGTTTATACCATTGCACCTACAGGTGCGAGTTCGGTAAAACTAAATTTCAGTTACGCTGTTACTGAAGCAAATTACGACACTTTATTTATTTACAATGGTAACTCAACTGCCTCACCAACACTAGGCGTATATACAGGAACATTGAATTCAACGTTTACTTTAACTTCTACTTCCCCATCTGTAACAATTCGTTTTAAATCGGATGGTGGAACTGTGCAATCTGGATTTAAAGCAATTTGGACATGCATACAAGATAACACAAATCCAACAACACAAATAACAACACCAAATAGTTGGATAACACAAAACTTTACGGCTACTTATACAGATGCTGATAATGTTGGAGGGAGTGGTATTGAAAAAAGTTTTTACCAACCAAGCTACTACAATGGTATAGAATGGAGAGCCAATGGCGCAAGAGGTTTTTTTAATGACGATTTTAGTGGAAGCACTATACATCCAGAATGGACAAGCTCTGTAGGAACTTGGAGTATTAATGCAGGAGCCTTAATACAAACCGACGAAACAAATGCAAATACAAACATTTATGCCACCGTTACTCAAAGTTTATCTAACCGTTATTTATACTGCTTTAAGGGGACCATTACTGGAGGTAATACAAACCGCAGAGCAGGCATTTACATTGCTTGTGACAATCCATCACAAACTCAGCGTGGAAACAGTTATATGATTTGGTTTAGACCAGATCAAAGTGCTGTTGAGTTTTACAAATCAGTAGCAAATACTATTGGTTTACCAACCTACTCAGCTAGCATCAATATTACTGCAGGAACAACTTATGATTACAAAATATCATACGATAGAATTACAGGAGAAATAAAAGTTTGGCAAAACAATGTGTTTATTGCTTCGTGGACAGATACAGCGCCTCATGCAACTGGAACAGCTGTCTCTTTTAGAAGCGGTAACAGTACTTTTAGAATAGATGATTTTAAAATATTTCGTTCAAGAGCTGCATCTACTTCCATTTTAGTTGGGGCAGCGAATACAAACGATCTTCGTAACGAAAATATTTCGCCGAACATATACGGCGGAAATATTAGTAGTATTACAAAAGATAATGCCAATAATCTTTCAGCTATTAGCAATCAATATATTGATATCGACTGGACTAAACCAACTGCCTCATCTATTATTAAAGATGGAACTGCAAATGACATTGATACAACTTATGTTGGAACGCAATTAGATTTGAATTATACAATGGCTGAAGATACTAACTCGGGAGTTGCTTCGTATTACTATGCCATTGGCACAACGGCAGGTTCTCAAAATATTACTTCTTGGACCTTAAACAACTTGAATTTATCAGCTACCAAAACAGGATTGAGCTTAGTAAATAACCAAAAGTATTACATCATGGTTAAAGCTATAAATAATGCTGGTTTAGTAAGCGATAGTGCAGTAAGTGACGGTGTAATATACCTTATGTCAACTGGTATTGAAGAAAATAATGCACTAAACGAATTATCTATTTATCCAAACCCTGCTAACGACAAAGCAACTGTTAGTTTAATAAGTTCATCTAATGAAACTATAAATTATACGCTATATGATGCACAAGGAAAACTAATTGAAGAGAAAGTACTAGATATAGATTCAGGAATAAATACTTTGGAAATAAACGTTCATCAGCTACAATTAAGTAAAGGCATTTATTTTATTAAACTTTTAGTAAAAGGTAAATCAATTACTAAGAAAATAGTTATTGAGTAATTCTTACATATTCATTTTTTGGGGTAATCATACACATTCTCATAGCAGAGGAATCTCATATAAAGATTATCCTGAATGGGCTACTTACTTAGCACTTGCAATATTAGCATTTGTAGTATACTTGCTTTGGAAAGGTAAAAGAAACAACAATCCGAAAAATAAAAAATAATAAACTCCCATTTGTCGTTCCAAAATAGATTCAGTAAACATAATGGCAATGGCGCAAAAACAAAAAATTATTCCTAATGGATTTTTTCTAATTTTTGCAAATAGAATACATAATAAGCTTATAAACAATGACATTATTCCAATGCCATAACTGATTCCAAAGGTTAAAAATTGGTTATGTGAATTCAAATGGATGCTACAACCTTTATAAAATTTAAAATACACGTAACAAAAATCTAATAAATTTTGTGCATTTCTACTACCTACACCAAAATAGAAATCTTGGGCAAAAACCAATTTACTACAATTAAACACAACAAATCTTTCTAATACAGTATTATTGGCTGTAGCGTTCACAAAAAAACCTGTTACTTCTCCCAATCTGCTATTTAACGAGGGAATAAAAATAATTGCAACACATAATATTCCGAAAAACAAAACATACACCATGGCCAGTTTAATTTTATTATTGATTTTTTTAAAGGCAACCCATAATAAACCAATAACCAAAATAAGGAGAGGCATTTTGGCTGCAACTAAAAGATTCAATAAAATCATAAAAAAAACAGAAATGCCTAAAAGCCATTGTAAATTTTTAGAATACTTGTCAAAGTAAAACAAAACCCATAAAGAGGCCGTTGTACTAAATAAACCATAGTAAATAGGATGCTGTCCAGAAAACTCCTCGAATGATCTTCTTAACTCGAAAGCACCATTTTGAAAAGAGGAAATTGAAATTAAATTACCTGAAAATAATAAATACAAGAATGAAACAATAGATAAAATAGAAACAGAACTTATAAAACAGATAATTGCAATCCTCAATTCGAGTTTTGATTTCAAAATAGAACTTATATAAAATACAAATGGTGCAACAAAAAACAATGCTTTTTTCTCAAGCTCAAATTGGATGATCTTATCATCATGAAACATAATAAATTCAACTAAGTATGGAATAAAAGGCAAAGTAAATAATCCGTAAAATTTAAAAT
>SYEI01000111.1 GCA_005800865.1 Bacteroidota bacterium
AGGCAGCCCTGAAGCCTCATCAAATACTAAAACATACTCATCAAGCTTTCTTTGAGAAAAGTACTTTGTCATATCAATCTTTTCAAACTGTTCGGCAGTGTACTGCTTGTGTTCAGAAATTTCAAATGACTTTGAATAAAGATAATCCAAAGCCTTCAACTTTTCAGGATACTTGTTCAATTCTTCTCTCTCAGAAACTGAATAATTTTTTTCAATCATTATTTCAGTTAATCTTGAAACTGGAGTGCTATACTTTTGATTTTGCGCAAAACCACAAAAACCAGCCATAATACTTATAAATAGAACGATTTTTTTCATATTAGTTAAATTGAGATTATTAGATAATTAATGTACTAAATTATAACTTTTTAAGTTATTTAACAGTAATTTAACAATTATAGTGCCGTACTGAGTTAAATGAACACTTAAACTAGTGAAACTATGTTTTGAATTAGTAAAATTGACTACACAGTAAAAAAATCAAGATTTTTAACCTTTCAAATGGATTAGAATAAAGTAATATTAAGCTATATTTAACTCGTAAATTTATTTTTTCATTGCAATTAATTGAAATCCAAAAAAAAAATACTAATCGTTCTCGCTAAAATAGCAATTGGTATTGTTAGCTTTTGGATTATCTATAATCGCATGAGTGAAATTCCCCAGTTGAAAGAACATTGTTTAGCTTGGCTTCGAGATCCAAAAATGTATTTTGTGTTAGCACTCGTTTTATGCTTAATGCCTGTTAATTGGGGCATTGAAAGTTATAAATGGAAATCCATTACTACTCAAATTGAATCTATTTCCTATTCCACCGCTATAAAATCAGTTTTTTCGGGAATATGCGTTGGCAATATTGCGCCAGGAAGAGCCATGGAATTTTTAGCGAAAATTATTTTTTTTAAATTCGAAAATAGGCCTAGTATCACTGTACTCCATTTTATAAACGGTATGTTTCAAATGTTGATTACGGTTACTGTTGGCATAATAGCAATCGGATTTAAGCTTAATCAAAATCACAATTCTTCGTTATTTATTTACCTAGTTTTAGCTGGCGGCCTATGCATGATTTTGTTTTTTTGCTGGGCTATTTTTAATGTATCGTTTATACAACAAAAATTAAAATTTATAAAGTGGTTTCAAAAAATGGGTAGCACTCAAAACATTCAATTTTCAAAAACCTTAATTTTAAAATTAATTTCGCTGTCAATAGTTCGTTACCTTGTTTTTACCACACAATTCTATTTAATTTATAATGCTCTAACTCCTCAAAACGAGATAATTCAAATTTTTATGAGCATTGCTACTTATTTTATGCTAACCAGTTTGATTCCCATGATCAGTGTAATTGAACCTGCTATAAGAGCTGCAATTGCCTTATTTGTATTTAATAATACAGGAGGCGATACCATTACTATTGTTTTAGCATCCACATTTGTATGGATAATTAATGTTGTCATACCAAGCGCAATAGGATATGTGATTATTTTGAAAGAAAAAATAGATTTCAGGTCGGCTAATGTTAATTGAGTTATACATATTTTCCTTTATTATCGTGGCCTATGGTACCTTTACTACGTTGGCTTTAATCGGATTTGGCAGATTAAGAGAAAAAGTAAAAGAAAACTCAACAATAGATGCATATATATCCATTGTGATGTCTGCTAGGAATGAAGAATCGTGTATTGAAGAATGCTTACAACAAATTATCAAACAAAAATTCCCTAAAGAAAATTTTGAATTAATCTTAATGGATGATGCTTCCGAAGATAACACCTACCAAATTGCCCTTAAAACATTACAAAATTCAGATATATCTTATCAATTAATCAAAAAAGAAACTCACCAAGGCAAAAAGCGAAATCTATCAGAAGCAATCCAAAAAGCAAAAGGTTCTATTATCATTACGTCCGATGCAGATGTTGTGTACAGAAATCCACACTGGCTTTTAACCATTGCTAACTATTTTAAAACATATTCTCCTAATATGCTCATAATGCCTATTGATTATGAAAGTCGAAGAGGTTTTTTAGAGCAATTTCAACTTACAGAGAATCTGGCATTAACTGCCATTACAGCAGGATATTGCGGAATACAACAACCATTTATGTGTAATGGTGCTAATTTAGCTTTTACAAAACATGCGTATCAACTTGTTAATGGATACCAATCGCATCTCCATATTTCGTCGGGCGAAGATGTTTTTTTGATGGAAGACTTCAAAAAAATGAATCCTAATTCAATTCATTATGGTTTAATAAGAGAACTCATTGCAAAAACTAGAGCATTAAATACAGTTGAAAGCCTTTATAAACAACGTGTTCGCTGGGCATCTAAAACAAAATATAACTCCAACAACATCAACTTATTTGCAGGATTTATCATTTTAGCCGCAAACCTATTGTTTTTGGCTTTGTTTGTTGCAATCCTCAAAAAGTCAGTCATTATGCCCTATTTATCGATTTTTGTGCTCGCAAAGTTTGTTTTTGATTTTTTGTTGCTATTTTTAGCTTCAAATTTTTTAGGTCGAATAAAACAAATTTGGTGGCTTATTCCATTTGAATGCATATATTGGCTGTATGCTTTAATCATTGGAATTAGTTCGTTGTTTTTAAAACCTAATTGGAAAGGCAAAAAAATAAATTAATTGTTTAAGAAGAAAAAACATACAGATTATATATCAGAATCACTTTCTGTTCAAACATGGAAACGTTTTAAACGTAACCGATTGGCTATGTTTGGTATGTTCTTGATTGTTATTGCATCCAGTGTTTCAATTTTAGGTTTTTTAATCACACCCGACTCTTCGCCTTATGCGAATGATCAAAAACCAGAATTGCATATTAAAAAACCTGGTTTTAAAGCACAAATGTTGCTAGCTAAAAAAAACGAACTCTCTCATAAATCAAATTGGTTTAATAAAATGATTTTTGGTGAGGTAAGTGACTTTTCATATATCCCAGCTTATTCCTATTCATTTAAAGGCTTTGATATTGTTATCGAAGAATTTACAGGTAACGAGCCAAATAACGGAAATAAAGTAGCTTACAATATGGCCGATGTTGTATATGACGTTAATAATAATTATCCAATCATAAATGACAGTTCATCAAACAAAATTGAATTCTATCAATTAAGTACTGGCGAAAAATTAAAATTAAGTACTTCTGATTTACAAAAAATAATTACTGAAAATCATATTGAAGACAGAAGATATCTTTTAGGAACTGATTTAGCTGGACGAGATTTACTAAGTCGTTTAATGATAGGTACACGCATTTCGTTATCTGTTGGATTTATTTCTGTAATTATTTCCATTGTGATTGGTATTCTTTTAGGCGCCATTGCCGGGTATTATAGAGGTTGGTTAGACGATGTGATTATGTGGCTAATTAATGTGGTTTGGTCAATCCCAACTTTACTATTAGTAATTGCAATTACTTTAGTTTTAGGTAAAGGAATTTTACAAGTATTTATAGCAGTAGGTTTAACCATGTGGGTTGATGTAGCTCGTTTAATTCGTGGACAAATTTTAAGTATTAGAGAAAAAGAATTCGTGGAAGCTGGAAGGGCACTAGGCTTTAAAAACATGCGCATTATTTTAGGTCACATCCTACCAAATGTCATGGGTCCAGTTATTGTAATTGCGGCTTCAAACTTTGCCTCAGCTATTTTAACGGAAGCTGGTTTAAGCTTTTTAGGTATTGGAGCACAGCCTCCTACTCCATCTTGGGGAGAAATGATTCATGCACATAGAGGTTATGTATTAGTTGACGCTGCGTATTTAGCTTTTGTTCCAGGTTTAGCAATTATGGTATTAGTACTTGCCTTTATGTTGGTTGGCAATGGCTTGCGGGATGCTTTAGATTCAAAATCTTTAGATAGTAAACCACTAATGGGTCATTAGCCTAGTTATCTGTTAAAAAACCAATTTAACCCCTCATTTCCGATTAAATTATTATTTTTGCCGACTAATATTAGCGAATTAACCCTCTATTTTTCATGAAAC
>SYEI01000112.1 GCA_005800865.1 Bacteroidota bacterium
AATTGATTAAGCCAGAAGGTTTTAAAAACGAATAAAGAAAAAAATTGTAATAAACTTTTAATTGTAAAATTATGAAGAAACGATCTTATATTATTTTTTGCATTCTTTTGTTATTCTCGTCAATAACATTGTTTGCTGCAAAGGAAAAAATTATTAATAGTTTATCAGGCTCTCAAATTAAACCATTTGTAGCAGGAGGAGCCAATCTTTATTCAATGGCAGCAGAAGATCAACATCGCACTGTTATGAATAGTAATCCAAACTGGCCATGCTATTTCAAAAACAAACAAGCAAATGCGTCTGTCGTTTTAAGGTTTGATGATTCCAAGCGTAACATGGAAGGTGTGAACTGGACATTAAATGTAACATACAATGTTGCGTTGTACGGTGCTTCTAATACACCTTATATTATATATAACAATGAAGTTGCTAGTATTGAATTTAATAAAAACACAACATATAATGATATATATTTAAAGTCGTATGAAGGTGCATATAGAGCTGAAGTTACTATTACTAATGTATTGTGGACACCAGCGGTAGGTTCGCCATTATCTATTTTACCAACTAAGTACGATAATGATGTGTTTTTTGATGTCATACAAGAAACAGAACGTTTTTATAACTTTCAGTATAATGGAAGTAATTGTGTTCCTGTTTCAATGCCAGAACCAATTGTAACCACAAGCGTAACTGCTTTATATCTAAATCAAACCCTTCTTGCAAGCAGCAATAATCAGTTGCCAATTGCTTGGAATTTTATTGAAGGTGCCGAATCATATGATGTTGAATGGGTATTTATAGATGTTCCAAGCCCTGCTTTATTTACAATACCTTATAATTTCGATTTTAATAATGCAACCCGAGTAAATGTTACACAACAGCATTATGAAATACCAATGGCATTCCCGAGAGGTATCGTTGTATATAGAGTGCGTGGAGTAGGTGAATATAGTTTTACTGAAAATATTGAAAAAAGAGTCGAAGGGGCATGGAGCGCTACAGGTGGTCCTACAGATAACATCGAATCCAATCCGTTAAGTTCATATTTGTGTTATTATGAAGGGCTTGATAAAGACTATAATTGGCAGTATTCAGCAGCATTTGCTGAAGATGGGAAAAGAAAAGAAGTTATTAGTTATTTTGATGGAAGCCTTAGAAATAGGCAAACAGTAACTGTTTTAAATTCTGATGATAATGCAGTAATTGCAGAGACCAAATATGATTATCAAGGAAGGCCAACGGTGCAAATATTGCCTACACCCATTACAAGTAATGGTATAAAATACTATACAAATTTTAACGCTGGTTTTTCGAAACAGCAATTTGATATTGATGCCAATTATATTTCTGGCTTGCCATCGCCTGCAACTATGCCAAATACTTCTGCCGCAGGAAATTACTATGGGACAAATAATGCCGCAACAGGTAGCGATGCTTATGTGCCAAATGCACAGGGGTATCCATATTCTCAAACAAGATATAAAACAGATGGAACGGGAAGAGTAGTTGCTCAAAGTGGTGTTGGTCCAACACATGCTTTAGGCGCTCATGATACGAGGTATGTTTATGGTACACCGGGAGGACAGCAAGAATTGGATAGATTATTTGGAAATGAATCTGGAAATATAAGTCATTATAAAAAAAATATAATGGCAGATGCCAATGGTCAACTATCTGTTACCTATTTGGATCAAGAAGGCAGAGTAATAGCTACTGCACTTGCTGGAACTGCACCATCTAATTTATTGGGGATACCCAAACCTGCTCCTACACCAATGTTATCAGACATGTTGACAGGTAAGAATGATTATCTAGGAAATAATAGTAGAGTTGCCAAAACTGTGTTTGTTACAAGCGGCATCAATACGGTATATTCATTTGATTATATTCTTGGAAATGACCAAGCTTGTTATTCATATGTAAAAGATCCAACAAAGCCAACTGAGATTTGTAATCTATGTGATGATTGTATATATAATCTTGAGATTAGAATTACTAATGAAGAAGGAACTAATTTAACTGCTGCATTACCGATACAGCTAGTTACAACACTACCATCTGGTTCTTGTGTTTACAATACCTCAGGAGGAGGACTTAATTCATTAATCAAGTGTACGGACATAAAAAGTGCACATTATAGTATTGACGTGACATTTCCTGAAATTGGATCATATACTGTTGAGAAAATTATTAGTATTAGTCAAGCTGGAATTGATGCAGCTGCGGCTACTTTTACTACCGCTGTAAAATCTCCTCCTTGTGGACCTTTAACACAAGGACAATCAGTAAAACCTTGTAATGATTGCGAATATATTTGTAATAAACAGTACGGTGCTTATGGGCCAACTTATGTTACTCCTGTATCACCACCTAATCCTGCAGTTATATCTTTAGATAAATTTGGACATCCAGTGACTGTTGGTACGCAAGCATATACAGATGCGTTGAATGAGTATAATATGTGTTTTTATGCATGTGACAATATAGCCGTAACTAGTCTTCCAACAGAATGTGAGTTAAAAGCACAAGTATTATTCAAAGATATGAGTCCAGGAGGACAATACTTTGATAATTTACGTGACCAAATTTATACCTGTTCCCCAAGTGATCCATGTAGTCCTGAAAATCCAGCTTATGTTGAATCAACTTGTATTAACGACTGGTTAGATAATTTAGTAATTAATACACCTGGTTTTTGGTCAAATTTTTATAATTATGCTACAAGTACTTCTGCTCCTACAAATTGTACACCAGTTGTACCGACTTCCATTACTCTTGGAACTTTCTCTAGCTGGACCTGGATACGTGCAAACTGGCAATCATGTTTTGGTAAGTATCTTATCAAATTTCATCCAGAATATTGCAATTTCAATTTTTATTGTGGTAATACTACTATATGTGATTTGGGTTCTACTGGCAATGTTCAAAATACAATTCCAGTTATTACACAAGTTTCTCCTGGAGTTTTAAGTTCGGTTCAAACAAATGTAATTACCATGAATCATGTTAATAGATATGATGAAATCATGAAATTTGATGTACTGAATAGATTTACAGATCCTATAGTATATGTTGGTGCCAATACTCCAGCATTATATAAATCGGATTTAAAAACCACACCTACTCAAATAATTTCTTCAAGTTTTACAGCATTTAAAGATCCATTATTTATAGATAGTAGGCTTAAAGCATGCGATTTGCAAATTTACTGTTCTTCAACACCTTCCACGTCAGATCCTCTGATTGAAAATTATGTGAAGAAAAATCTTACAGAATTTTTTAATGCATCAATAAACTCAGGAAGCTCTTCTATTCCAATGAGTATTTGGTATGTATTGGATGACCCTGACGGTATTTCTACCCATACAACACCTTTTACTATTTCAAGTTCCTCGTTTTTGCCTTCAGGGACAATTATAGATCAAGTGACTGTTGACTTCTTCCAATCTTTCCGTAATGGAAATTTATCGCAGCCAGGTTCTACTAAGTATGATGTTTTTAAAAACTTTTATGCTGGAAAAAAACAATTCGTATTGTATGGCTTGTATGTAACTAATTATAATTGTGGTAATAGTACTTTAAATTATGCTTGGTCAAATCCTCCAAGTATATTACCTGTAGATCCAAATGAAACTGGATTTACACCATGCACCTATAATTCAGTAACAAATGCTTTACCACACGCTCAAATTCGTTTTTCTAAAAATGATTTGTTTGATGCAATGCTAGCAGATTGCCCAAATTTTGCGCCTGATATGACGGCTTATGCTAATACAGGTATGGCAAATATTTGTAGCTCACAATGCATTGCTAAAGCAGAAGGTTGGATTGCTACTATTAAATCAGAGATTGCCAACTGTAATTTAGGTGCGGCAGCCTCAGGTTCTTTAGCTGTTTTAGCAAATATAAAACATGATTTAATTGAAATTTGCACAGCAAGTTGCGATGGAACAAATCAACTAGGACTTGACCATATTCCTGCCTCGCCTGTTAATACAAATTTACCGGCTGGGGTCTTGTCTTTTAACGATGTATTAAATTACTATTTAGGAGTAGCACCATACAACTCATGTAGCAGCCTAATAAGTAATATTTCAATTGTTAATCCCGCTCCTGAAACAACAGGAACACCTTATTCGCAAGCAGCTTGTATTTGTGATAATATCAAAACTTTCGCTTTAAACAATAGCATTGCTTGGAATTTAACAGATCCAAATTTACCAAATCTTATTGCAACTGCTATTAATGATGGCTTGAGTGTCCAAAATCCAATAACTTCAGCGGATGTTTGTGCTTGGATGGCACAATGTTATCAAGGTACAGGGAGTTGCTTTTCAACAGGAACTCCACCATTGGATATTAATGTATTAACTGTACCAATAGGTAGCGGTGTTACTACTCATAGTGTACCCGATGCATTAATGTGCCCTATTACAAATGAATTACCTCCACCAGATCCATGTGATCAAGCTCAGGCATTAGCTGATGTTACTTATGGAAATAATTTAGTGGAGCAACAAGCAGTAGCACAGTTATTAGCTATTTATAAAGCTAATTACATCGCTAAATGTTTGGCCACGTTAGATCAACAAGAAAAAATGACAGCTTCGTATTCACTAGATGAATATTATTATACATTGTATTATTATGACCAAGCGGGTAATTTAATTAAAACTGTTCCACCTGAAGGTTTTAGACCAATTTATGTGCCTACTACACTAACAGGTGTTTTTCCTTCACCTAACACTAATGAGGTTGCTAGTCATAGAGCTACGCCAACCAGTCTGGCTACGCCATTTGTGTGGCCTTCTCATCTCTTAATTACAAATTATAAATACAATACACTTAATCAGATAAGAGAACAATTGACTCCAGATGGCGGTAAAAGCACGTTCTTTTATGATGAAGTGGGGCGTTTAGTAGTTTCGCAAAATGCTAAACAGGAAGCATTTACGCCTGATAAAGGCTATTCCTACACAGTATACGATGAATTATCGCGAATAAAAGAAGTAGGTGAAATTTTAGTTCCAGCCTCATCTGGCGCGCTTACTCAAGATATTGCAAAAAGTTCATTTCAGTTATCAACTTATTTCGGATCTAGTCCAAAACGACAAATTACACGCACTTATTACGATGCCGCACCAGAAAATTATTTTCCAGGACCTATTGGTGGTTACTATAAAATACAAAGTAACAAAACTAGAGGTTTATACGCATCCAACTTTCTAGGATCTTTGCGCAATAGAGTATCTTGTGTTACTTACTCTGAAACTGATTTAATTAACACTGGAGCAAATTATAATGTTAATACGAGATATTATGATAATGCCTCGCATTACGCCTATGATATTCATGGTAATGTAAAAACACTGTATTTAGAAAACACAGATCTTGCCAATTTTGATTATGATTTGAATCGTGTGGATTACAATTATGATTTGATTAGTGGTAAAGTAAACGAAGTACATTATAATACGGGGAAACCAGATCAATTCCATCATCAGTATTATTATGATGCGGATAATCGAATTACTAGCGCCTACAGCAGCAGAAATGGTGCTATCTGGGAAAAAGAAGCCAAGTATTTTTATTATAAACACGGTCCATTGTTCCGTTCAGAAATTGGAGATAAACAAGTTCAAGCAACGGATTATGCCTATACCATTCATGGTTGGATAAAAGGCATAAACAGTAACTCCTTAGATAGAAATAACGATATTGGGTTAGATGGAAAAGTTTCTACAACAAATCTTAATCAGGTATTTGCACAAGATGCATATGGCTATTCATTAGGATATTATAATAACGATTACATTTCAAAAAACAGCGCTTCATCTAACTTTTTAGCATCAAACGCAAACATACAAGGCGTGCTGTATCCTTCTGCTCCAAGCCCAGCTTCTCACGGAGCACAGTTATTTAATGGTAACATTGCTAATATGGTGACTAGCGCTAATTTTCAAAATGGAGCAGGTCCGCTAGCAGTTGCACCTATTATTAAATCGTATAGATATGATCAGTTAAATAGAATAAAAAATGCTCAATCCTATAATAATTTGGTTGGTAATACTTGGGGCTCATCGGCAGTAACGGCTTTTACAGATAATTATAAAGAGAATTTTACCTATGATATGAATGGTAATATTAAGAAAGCTATCAGATATAATGAAAGTGCAGTTCTAATTGATGACTTGGACTATGGGTATAAATACGATGCTACTGGTACTGATTTAGCTTACAATAAATTGTACTATGTAAAAGAGGACCCTTCTTTACCAACGACGGGTAATGATTTTAAAAATCAACTTGACCAAACATTTACAAGTGGTGTAACTGACCCTGATTTGGATGGTGGTGTAAATTACCATTACGATAAAATTGGAAATTTAATTGAAGATAAGGCAGAGCAAATTCAAACGATTAGCTGGACGGTATATGGTAAAATAAAATCTATTACTAGATTGGCTGGTAGTACAAAACCAGATCTTGAATTTGTATATGATGCTTCTGGTAACAGAATAAAGAAATTAGTTAAGAAAAAGAATACTTCGGGTATTTTACTTCCCCCATCTGATTGGTTAACGACCTATTATATGAGAGATGCTCAAGGTAATGTGATGGCTACATACGAAAACCTAACTGTAAGTGGTACTAGTGTTTTAAATATAACTGAGCAGCATGTTTATGGGTCTTCCCGCCTTGGTTTGGTAAAAAAGGAAATAAGAGTAGATGCTAATACTTCTATGTTGAATGTAGCGAATTTTAAAACATCCTCCACTAGTGGTTGGGGAGCAGTTGGTTCTGTGATAAGTGTGGATGCAGCTAACAGACTTAAAGTTGATTTACCTGCCAACGTGCTATATGGAGGGGTTGATTATGCACCATCAATCCCAGTAGCTGGTAAAACTTATGAATTTAACTTTGATATTGATTTAAAATCAACTAATGGTAATGAAGTGTATGCTTTGGTATTGGATAATCCTAGTCCAGGAGTATACAACGAAGTTGCATTGATAAAACCAGTTCACGGTACAAATAGATTAAAATTTACGGCGCGTAATGGGCAAACCATCTTGAAATTTCAAACACCTACAGTAAACAATACCGCTTTTACATTTTATGTAGATAATATTGCCGTAAAAGAAATTGATAAACAACGTACATTGGGAGATAAGGCCTATGAATTCTCGAATCATTTAGGGAATGTGTTAACGGTTGTATCTGATCGTAAACTAGCAGTAGAAACTTCACTTGGATCAGGTGTTTTAGATTATTACACGGCGGACATTTTATCGTCTTCAGATTACTATTCATTTGGTAGCCCAATGCCTGGGCGTAAGTTTACGAGTAGTGCAAGTAAATATCGTTATGGTTTTAATGGAAAAGAAAACGATAACGAAACCGTTGGTACAGGACAAGGGACTCAAGACTATGGTTTACGAATATATAATCCAGCACTTGGAAAGTTTTTATCTGTCGACCCATTAACAAAAAACTTTGCAAATTTAACTCCATATCAATTTGCTCATAATACACCTATTATGGGAACAGATTTAGACGGAGCGGAATTGCAGGTAGATATTTATGGGAATAAGTATAACGGTCCGATTGACCCAAAGACAATTAAAAACCCGTTAGTTTCAGGTGGTGCTCCATTGTTAAATGCTATTGCAGCAGCACACAAAAATGCACAACCTACTGTTGCACCTACTACCCCCGTACCAGCTTATTTAACAAAGACATATGGTAGCTTCAAGCCTTTGCCAGTAGTGAAACAAACGCAAACGACAGTAAAAGCAGATACAAGAACTCAATATCAAAAAGACCAGGATACTTATAATAACTGGTTAGTTGAACAACAAAAAGTCAATCCTTTTATGTACGGTGGTGGTGATTTTGGAATGGGATTTGCGAGAACAATGGGGACAACATTGATGGAGGCTCCATTAATTGTTCTTCCAGAGCTAGGCATATCTAAATTTGCTGAAATAGTCCATTTAGCTAAATTTACTAATGGAGGCACACATTTAACAACTACAGCTAGATTAGAACAATATGCTTCAAGTGCTACTTATGGCGGAAGCGAACTGTTTTTAGCACCAAGTTCAGAAATAGATGCATTATTAGCAAGTGGTAAAAGTAGGGTTGAAATTGAAGTTGCTTTGGGATTGGAAGAAGGAGCATTAAGTGGAGGTGATTTAGTAAGAATAGATGTTACGTCTCCAAATAATTTTAATTTAAGATTACCAACTTCTGGTAACTCTAATTTTATTACTGGCGGTAAAACATCAGGTGGGGTTAGTGAAGCAATTGTAAACCCAATAAAAAAAGGTACCGAGGGAGTAGTAGAAACAGTAATCAAAAAATAATCGAATGTCATTTAAAGAAAAAATTATATCTGCTTTTAATAATAGAAATTTTATTCAGGCCTTTACAGGAAAAAATCATTTGCATGTTAACGACCCGACTTGGGGAGGGCACGATTATCTGTTAGTGTTTTTTCATTTAATTAACTGGATAGAAGGTAACAGAACTCAAGAAGTTATAAACGAAATTGAAAAATCTTTTCATCAAATATTTATTAACTATAGAACGATTTCTGAAATTAATAATGGTTTGGAATCAATAAATATAATTAGAGCTTATTGTATTCAAGCCCATGATAAAAATAATTGGCCAATTCCAAAAGATTTTTTCATTATGTTATTTATTAATAATATTCATAATTTTAATAAGGATGAAATTATCAAATTAAATATATCAAGAGATATTGAAGGACTAAGGAAGTATATGCCAGAACTTCCCGATGTAAATTTAATAACAAGTTTGACTACAAAATAGGGACCGCACACTCCACAACAAAAGTGCAGTAAATCATTGAAATTTCTATAAAAAACTGCAAAAAGAGTATTATCTAATTATTTAAGAAGGAGAGCCTAAAAACTCTCTTTTTTCTTTTTATAAAATTCGTAGTCTAGTACGTTGATATAACCA
>SYEI01000113.1 GCA_005800865.1 Bacteroidota bacterium
AACTAAAGATGCATGAAGCTGATTAATTTTTTCCAACACGTTTTGTGTAGTAATTTTTTCTGCAACATTTTTAATAGGAACATGTCCTGTAACAATAGCAATGCGTAAATCTCCAGAACATAAAAGCATTAATGGCTTTCCACCTAATTTATCTCCTAAATATTCGGTATGGCCAGGATAATTAAATCCCGCTTCTTGCATAGAGTGTTTATTGATTGGCGCTGTTACTAAAACATCAATTTTTTTATCAAATAAAGCCATCGTAGCCGCCTCTAAAGACAATTTAGCATACTTTCCACTCATGGTTGTTGGCTTGCCCATTTCAATCGTTACTTCTTCTTCGTAACAAATAAAAACGTTTGGTTTTTTAGTGTGCACATTAGTAAAGTCACGTAATGGATTGAAATTAAACTCTTCTAAGTTTAACATCTTTCTAAAATAAGAAACTGTTTTTTGAGAACTAAATAAAACGGGAACACAAATTTCTGATAGACCTGGCTCAGATAATGTTTTTAAAATAATTTCTAACCCTATACCATTTAAATCTCCTTGAGATATTCCTACTACTACTTTATTTTCTATCATAATTTATTTTTTTATCCAACCTACTAACGAGGCTACTTCTTCTCCATCTACACTTTCCCATTTAGAATTAGTGACGTTGTAAACAGACATGCCTTGCTGGTAAGATTCATCCCCCATAATAATTTCTTTCACTAATACGGCATGGTTCTCTGTGGCTTTAAAATTTTTTAAATCAAAGTGGTACCTTCCAATTTCTTTACCTTTATAATAAACAGCTCTTCCTTTTGGTTTTGGTTCAACCTCAACCGAAAAATTTTTATCAACCTCTTTAAAATTCGAAGTCAACATGGTTTCTTTAGCAGGATTAATACAATACAATTTATTTTTAAAATAAAATTCAATGTAACAATCCACACTATTTACTAACTGATAAGTTGCTGGAACATTTGCGGTTGAATTAAATGTTCCGATTACCTTAGATGTTTTAGTAGCAATATTATACTTTACAATGCTGCCTTCTAAATCAGTAATTTTTATATTAGGAAATATAAAAGTGTTATTGTCAACCCAATAAATTGGGATGTCGGCTTTTTTATCCTTTGAACTAACGCCTCCATGTCCAGCATCATCTAATAAAACCACTTTAGGTTTATTCTGAGGATAGTACAATAATTTATATGGGGATTTAGTTCTATCAAACTCCACATCTTGACCAATTATTGGCCTAAAGGTTAAATTTTTAATCTCAGAATAAACATTGTTTTTTAAATCGTAAAAAGAGTAATACTTCCCTTTAAATATATCATTCGTATAAAAGATAATACTATCATTAGAGCAACGCACTAATTTAGCAGATCCATCATGCAATACTTTTTTCTCTTGTAAATCAATAATATTTCCAATGCCAGAAATTAAATACCTGTCTTTATATAAAGTGTTGTTTCCAACGTCACATCGCACATAATCTTTTCCTAATTTTCTTCCCTCAATCGACATTATTTGTTCTCTGCCTGCATATACATTATTTACAAAATTATATCGGTAAATAAATTGCCCCAACTCCACTTTCTTTGACTGATCATAATGAATAACAATCAAAGATTCAGTTGTAGTATTTTGAGCAAAACTAGCAACAGAAACAAATAAAATGATATGTAATAAAATTTTCAAATGAATATATTTATGGTTAAGTATTTATGTCCTATAAATTTGAGAAAAAATCAAATAATAATCTTACTCCGTAACCTGTGCCTCCTTTGCCTCTATAACTATCTTTAGCAGTAACAAATGCAGGGCCCGCAATATCAAAATGCATATAAGGATAATCAGTATACTTCACTAAAAACTTACCAGCCGTAATTGCTCCACCATAAGGTCCGCCTAAATTTTTCTGATCAGCAATATCCGATTTAATTAACTCATCATATTCGTCCCAAAAAGGAAATTCAGCTAAACGTTCGTGCATACGCAATCCGCTTACTGTTAGATTAGTTTTTTGTTCATCGGTTGCAGTTCCCATACTCACAATTCCATATTGTCCAATAGCTGCTGCCGCTGCGCCAGTTAACGTAGATAATTCAATAGCCATCTCTGGTTTAAAACGTTTTGCATAATGTAAAGCATCTGCTAATATCATACGTCCTTCCGCATCTGAGTTTAACATTTCAACCGTACTGCCATCCATCATTGTAATAATATCTCCAGGAGCAAAGGCATTAAAACCAGGGCGATTATCTGTTGCAGGAACTAATGCAATCACGTGAACATTTAATTTTGCTTTTGCAATCGCGTACATCGTACAGCCAACTGCAGCTGCACCTGCCATATCGCATTTCATTAAATCCATGCTGTTTGGAGTAGGCTTTAAGCTTAATCCGCCTGTATCATATACAACTCCTTTACCAACTAATACGTATGGTTTTTTGTTTTTAGCATTTTTAGGTTTGTATTCCATTATAGAAAATGTTGGTTCATCAACGCTTCCTTGATTAACGGCTAACAAACCGCCCATTTTTAATTGTTTAATTTTAGATTTATTTAAAACTTCTACTTTAAAACCGGCATTTTTTCCCATAGCCTTAAATGCATTTGCTAAATCAGTGGCATTTAAAGTATTTACAGGTTCATTTACTAAATCACGAGCTTTTAATGTGGCATCAATCGCCACAGATAAATTTGAAATATGTTGTGCTGATATTTTTGAATCTACTACTGCTATATCTTTTAATGTATTAGCTGTTTTCTTAGCGCTTGGTTTATGTTTAATAAACTGGTAATTAGCTAAGGCGATCCCTTCTGCTAAAGCTAAAGAATAATCGGTGTTAGATAATTCATTAACACAACAAACAGATGTACTCTTTTCGCTATTTATTGTATCTGCTATAGTTGCACCGTTTTTACGAATTGCCTCTAACATAGAGTAA
>SYEI01000114.1 GCA_005800865.1 Bacteroidota bacterium
CAATATCAATGTTGGAAAATCATTACGTATCATAGCAAATACTTTTACAGCGCCCTCCACGATGAATGTAACTGACTCTTGTTGGCAGCAAGGCGGTACATTTAATTATCCTACAACTACTTTAAATATTAGTGGAAATTGGTTTATGAGTGCTGGAACGGCTAATCAAAATGCATCTACAACAAATGTTGCTCGTAATTGGACTGAAAATGGAGGGACTAAAAACTTCAATACGAGTACCGTTATATTTAATGGAACAGGCGCTCAACAAGTAAACGGAACTGTTGCAACCCAATCATTTTACAATTTTACCATAAATAAAACTGCAGCAACGTTATTAAACACAGGAGGTTCATTAACAACCATAACTATAAATAACGATTATTTGCAAACACAAGGTGATTTTTCTGCGCCAACTACAATAAATGCATTTGGTAACTGGACTCATAATGCAGGAACATTTTCGCCAAATGTAGGAACTGTTAACTTTAATGGTACAACGTCAAAATCAATTACAAGTACAGCATTAACATCTGAAAATTTCTTTAATTTCACACTTAATAAAACAACAGCAGGTACAAATATGCTCAGCGTTGTTGGAACTTTTACTAATTTAAATGTAGATAATAATTTAACCATTACATTAGGTAACCTATCTGCTCCAGCAACAATTAATATTGCAAAGGATTATAGCAGAGCAAACTCAGCCAATGCCATATTTACTCATAACAATGGCTTAGTCATTTTTGATGGAACCACTGCTCAGGCTTTAGGTTCAGCAGCCGCGCAAACTTTCTACAATGTTGAAATTAGAAATACAGGAAGTACTGTAACTTCATCTGCCAATCCTTTAACTACAAACAATTTCTCTCAATGGACTGGTAGTTTTACAACTGCTAATGCATCTGTATTTAATATTACCGGTAATTACCGTCAGGAAGCCGGAACATTTACTAATGGAACTACTACAACAATAAACTTAACAGGAGACTTTATCTATAATGCAGGAACATTTACGCATAATACTGGAACGCTGTTGTTAAATGGTACCACTGCTGCTCAAAGAATTAGAGGAAGTTTATCCGCAGTATTAAATAACTTTACATTGAATAATACCTTTGCAACGGTTCCACAAATTGTATTAGATACTTTTTTAACTGTTAGAAACCAAATAACATTAACGAGCGGTGTGTTACAAAGTAATTCGGCAGATATTTTAATATTAGATATAAATGCTGTTGGCGCTATCACAACTTGCAACTTAGGAAGCGCTTCCAGTTTTGTGGATGGTCCATTACGCTATATTATGGCATGGAATAATTCTTCTCAAAATTTAAATTTTCCAATTGGTAAAAATGGTATTTATGGAGCTGCAACTTTAAATGTTCGTCACACAAATACTACATCCTATGCATATACAGGTGAAATGATAATTAGCGATGCGGATGCATTAGGTTATACAAAACCAGCTTTAATTGACTATGTATCTCATGTTAGATACCTAGATTTACAAAGAGGTTTAACAGCAAGTCCTAATACTTCTGATAGTACAAACTTACAAAGAACAGGAGCAAATGGCCCTAGAATTACCATGTATTACGTAGCAGGAGACTTTGTTACAGATGTACCAAATTTAACCATTTGCAAAACCAGAGCTAATAAATTAGAATGGTACGATTTAGCAGCAACCGCTACAGGCACACCAACAGGCAATGCAATAACGCCTGCAAGCTCAGCCTTATTTACATCATTTAGTAAATTTGTATTAGCTAATAAAGTTGGTGGAACTAATCCGTTACCAGTTGAATTAATTTCATTTACTGGTGTTTCTGAAGGAACTTATAATTCAGTTTCATGGAAGTCTGCAGTAGAAACTAATTTCAGACATTATGAATTAGAAAGTTCTGAAGACGGAGTTAACTTTAATAAAATAACAACTGTAAATCCAATTGGAAATGTATCATCTAGTAATGATTATAATTATTTAGACTTCAATCCATATAGTCCAATTACTTATTACAGGTTAAAAATGGTTGACTTAGACTATACATTTGAGTATAGCAATATTATCTCCATAGAAAATGGAATTAATAAAACAGGAACATTGGTTGTTTATCCAAATCCTGCCTCAAATGAATTGTATGTTAAACTATCTGTTCCAAACGAAACTAATGCGCTTATTGAAATTAGAGATATTTTAGGTAGACCGGTTTATCAACAAACAGTTGATTTAACTCAATCAGTAAACAATAACTATATCAATACAACAAATTTTGCTGCTGGAACTTATATCATCACTATCACAGCTGGTAATTCTTTATCAGAAAATATTAAAGTCATTATCAATAAAAATTAACAGGTTTAATAATCGTAAAAAGCCCTGTATGAAATGCATTCAGGGCTTTTTAATTAATAAACTTATCCGACAACAAACGACTACAATTAATTCTATTCGAATCTAATTGACTAATAACCGAATAAAGTTTTGAGATGAACTTACCTTTGTGTCGTCGAAATGATGAAGCGCTTCAAAATCAAAAAACGACAAAACTAATTTGTAGAAAACTCTAATAATTTAAAAAAAGAAAACATGATGAACACATTAAGAAACCGCGTACAGTTAATTGGTAATTTAGGAACAGCTCCAGAAATTAAAAATTTAGAAGGAGGAAAAAAAATGGCAAAGTTAGTTATTGCTACTAGTGAAACATTTAAAAATCAAAAAGGAGAAAAAGTAACAGAAACAACATGGCATACGCTAACTGCATGGGGAAATCAAGCTGCATTTGCGGAAAAATTTTTAGAAAAAGGTTCTGAAATTGCTATAGATGGAAAACTACAAAACAACAATTACACAGATAAAGATGGCGTAAAACGCTACGTAACTAATATTATCGTGAATGAATTTACAATGTTAGGTAAAAAGAAATAAATATTTTTTGTAAAATATAAAGCCCATGCATCTAATAATGCATGGGCTTTTTTATATTCTTATTACTACTTAAATAACAGAAATTTAACTGACGATAAATTACAATTTTATCCCTATAACACAAACATCATCAACCTGATCCAAGTCTCCCTGCCAATTATCGAAAGCAGTTACTAGTTTTTCTTTTTGAACAATAAATTCTTGCTGATGAATAGAAATTAATAATTCGCCAAATTGTTTGTACTTAAATTTTTTGCCTTTACCCCCGCCAAACTGATCAGGATATCCATCAGTAAATAAATACAGAACGTCTCCTTTATTTGCTTCAATTATATATGTTGTAAAACTGTAAG
>SYEI01000115.1 GCA_005800865.1 Bacteroidota bacterium
CAATCAATAAAACTCATTTATAATGTTGTGTGAAAAAGTAAAGCGAAACAATAACAGCAACTAATACGCCAATAACCAAAGCATAAACATTACGCCATGACTTTAAGATTGGGGATTTTTCTTCTTCTAGTTTATTCATTGGTTAAATAGGGACGCGGATAAAACTGATTTGGTTGATTCTCACGGATTTTCTTTGTTGTAGTTAATGTATTTATTTGTGTTTAGTTGGTAAATGAGAATTTTTTATTGTCGTTTGTAAACACTTTTCTTTTGAATGCCGCTCGTTTACCAAAATTAAATAGTAAGCCAACTTCTATGTTTGTTGCTTTAAGGTAATTAAATAATTGAACTTCATGTTCTGGTACTAACGCTTCACAAGATTTTAGTTCTAAAATGATTTTATCTTCTACTATGATGTCAGCGAAGTATTCGCCAACAATTGAATCTTTAAAATTAACTTTGATGATTTTTTGAGATTCAACTTTAAAACCTCTACTTTTTAATTCAATAAGCATGGCGTTTTCGTATACTTTTTCTAAAAATCCAAAACCGAGTTCATTGTATACAAAATAATATGCACTGATTATTTCCTCAGTTATGTCTTTATGTAATAATGATTCTGAATTATTTTTATCTATACTCATTTATTATTTTTTATCTGTATTTTGATTGTCAGTTATTTAATTAACGCTATAATATTTATCTGTGTAAATCTGTCTAATCTGCCAAATCCGTGTTCCTATTTCTTAAACACTACTTATTTTCAGGTAAGCTCAATAGATTTACAAATAAACGGTAAGCACCAGGAATACCAGCAGGCAACTCTCTAAAGAAAACTAAACCTGTGTACACAAAATTCCCTTTGCCATATTTGCCAATAATTAAACTACCATCGCTTGCTTTTTCATTAGGGTCTTTCATACTAAAAATAGTTTCGTATTGTTTGTCAATTTCAGTGGCGAAGTAAATTCCACGTTCTTGAATCCAGCCATCAAAATCTTTTTGTGTAATTTGATTTGGGAAATTAAGTGCAGAATGTTTTTCGTTACTAAATACAACAGTTGCTTTTTCGTCTGTAACCCTGTCTCTTGAGATAGTAAATGGAAAAGGACCAATATTAGCCTTTACTGGACCAATGCGATTATTCGTATTGTATTGAACAATTAAATTACCTCCATTTTTCACGTATTCCATTAGTTTGGTATAGTGCACTTGTAATCTATCATTGGTGTTATAAGCACGAACACCAGACACAATAGCATTATATTGAGATAGATTTCCATTACTCAATAACTCGTCAGTTAAAATTGTGACATTATAACCAATTTGTTTTAATGCAGCTGGCACGTCATCTCCAGCACCAGGAATATAACCGATGTTAGTTCCCGTTTTCTTCAAATCAATATTCACTAAGCCAGCTTCTGCATCGCTCAAAATAAATTGATAAGGAATATGATCGTACTCAATACGTTTAATAGATTTATTGTAAGAAACGCTATTTATTAAAACAGATGCTTGTAATTGTCCGTCCTTTGCATTTTTATCTGCAACAATCGTTGCTTCTATAATAGCTTCATCACCTTTGTTTGCTAATTTTAAGTCGGGATTTTTAATAGAGACATTCCAGCCTGCACTTCCTTTTAATTCAAGTTTGCCATTTGTATTAGCTGCATTTGCTTTAATGGTAATTGAAATTGTTTTTGGAGTGGCATCTGTAAACACAAATACTTTCTCGGGAATATTAACGGTTGCAGGCGGCAGTATTTCAAAGAGACGATAAATTTCTCCTTTAACAGGATCCGTAAATTTATAAACTAAAGGGCGTTCAATTTTTAAATTTAAATCCAAAATAGAAATATTAAAACCCACTTTAGTATTGGATTCATTTTCTGGTCTACCAATTAAATTAGGATTAGTAACGGTATACAAACCAATATCGTGTTTTTGATTTAGCCAATATGGATTTGAAAAAGATAGTGAATTAGATAGTTTTTCTTTACGTTTAAAAGTATACAATTCATTTGATTTTAAAGTCAACGTCGTTGTTGTATCACTATTTAAATAAGAAACACTATTTAGTTTTACATCGCTTTTATTACGATTTACGATTTGTGTGGTGATAGCAACATCTTGTCCTGTAATTCCAATATAATCAGAAGTTGAAGCCTCTAACCATAAACCCGAACAAGCTAGCAATAAAGACTCTGTCTCTTTTAGTTTTTGCTTTTTCCAGTAGCGTAAATTTTCATTTGATTCATCTAATGCTTGAATTTGTTTGTAAATAGCAACTATGTCTGCAAGGCTATTTTCAGGTGCTTGAGGATTATATTTTTTAATACAATCATCTATTAATTTTTGAATTTTATCTTGTCCTTTAAATTTTGCCCAAGTAGTATTGATGCCTTCAAATAAATCCGTTGCAACACTATCACCTTTTAGTAATTTAAAATATTCGATATTGGAACCACGTTGTTTAGCAGAACCAAAGCCTTGACTTTTATGACAAGAACGACTCTCAGCAGCAATTTCACCATAGCTTTTTCCTAATAAAGGATTAAACACACCCACATCAATTTTTAATTGATTAGGAGCAGTGGTGTTGGTCGTACCAAAATTAAAGGTGTTCCAAAAAATGCGTTTTGCTTGCCATACTTGAACAGATTTTAATTGTTCAGGAAAACGTTTTGGATCTGCAGCTGCATCAAAAGCTTCAACCGCTAACATAGCTGATGCTGTGTGATGTCCATGCCCACCTTCGCCAGTTGTAGGAAAACGACAAATAATCACATCTGGTTTAAATCTTCTAATTGTTAAAACGACATCAGCCAAAATACTGTCTTTATTCCAAAAGGTAAAGGTTTCTTCAGGTGTTTTCGAATATCCAAAGTCGTTGGCTCTTGTAAAAAATTGCTCTGCGCCATCTATTCTTCTAGCTGCTAATAATTCTTGTGTTCTAATTAATCCTAATGGTTCGCCTTGTTCTTTTCCAATTAAATTTTGTCCACCATCGCCTCGTGTTAATGATAAATAACCAGTTCTAAATTTCTTTTCATTTGCTAAATACCCTAATAACCGTGTGTTCTCGTCATCAGGATGGGCTGCCACGTATAGCACACTTCCAA
>SYEI01000116.1 GCA_005800865.1 Bacteroidota bacterium
CGACCGATGTTCATTTTCAAAGCTGTTTTTTCTTCTGGACTCATTTTGCCAGAGTGAACAGATTTTTCTAGTTCATCTAATACTTTTGATAATTGTTCTCCCAAGAAAACAGACATGATTGCTGGCGGCGCTTCGTTAGCACCTAAGCGGTGGTCGTTATTAGCAGAAGCGATAGAAGCACGTAATAAATCACCATGCTCGTATACAGCTTTTACAGTATTAACAAAGAAGGTTAAGAATTGTAAGTTTGTTTTAGGCGTTTTACCTGGAGATAATAAGTTTTTACCTGTGTTGGTAGCTAAACTCCAGTTATTATGTTTCCCACTTCCATTAACACCTGCATAAGGTTTTTCGTGCATTAAGACGCGAAAGTTATGACGAATAGCCACTTTTTCCATGACGTCCATCAACAATAAATTATGGTCAACTGCTAAATTCGTTTCCTCAAAAACGGGAGCACATTCAAATTGTGCGGGCGCTACTTCATTATGACGTGTACGAACTGGGATTCCTAATAAATGAGATTCATATTCAAAATCGCGCATATAAGCAGAAACTCTTTCTGGAATTGAACCCCAGTAATGGTCTTCTAATTGCTGGCCTTTTGCAGGGGCATGACCAAATAAAGTACGACCAGTTTGTTGTAAATCGTAACGGATATTATATAAAGCAGAATCTACTAAAAAGTATTCTTGCTCCCAGCCTAAAGTAGCAATAACCTTTGTTACGTTTTTATCAAAGTATTGACAAACATCCGTAGCCGCTTTATCTACAGCATGTAATGATTTTAATAAAGGCGTTTTAAAATCTAATGATTCGCCTGTATAAGAAATAAAGATAGTAGGAATACATAAAGTCTCACCCCAAATAAAAGCTGGTGATGTTGGATCCCAAGCTGTGTAGCCACGAGCTTCAAATGTATTACGAATTCCTCCGTTAGGAAAAGAAGATGCATCTGGTTCTTGTTGAACTAATGCATTTCCGCTAAAACGCTCAATGGCACGACCACCTTCAATTGGCTCAAAAAAGCCATCGTGTTTTTCGGCAGTAGCACCAGATAAAGGTTGAAACCAGTGTGTGAAGTGAGTTACACCTTTGCTTTGCGCCCAAGCTTTCATACAAGCCGCTACTTGATCAGCCATTTTACGTTCAACAATTGTTCCTTGGTGCATAGAGTTTTGAATGCTATTAAAAGCTTCTTCAGAAAGGAATTCACGCATGGCATCTAATCCAAATACATTTGATCCATAGTATTGTGAAACTTGTTGATTGTTGTTACTAAACTCAACTGGAGTTCTTTTTACAACATCTTGCATAGCTAAAATGCGTCTTGTGCTCATAATTTTTTGGTTTTATAGGGGTGTAAATTGAAAATTTGTAACTTTTCGCCAAAATTATATCAAAAAAAGGGGGGGTGCAAGTAAAAAAGTCACTTTTTTTGAAAATACTTTTCAAAAAGTAGGGGAGTGGACTCTAAAATGTTATTTTAATAAAATAACAACTTAACCCAAGTAAACATCCGGAAAATTGTGAAAGAGTAAGTAAAATTTAGAAATCCCGATCAAGATAAATAGTCGGGATTTTTTATAGAAAATTAATTAAGACTTATATATGAAATAAACACTTTATTATTTTTTTTATAAGTTATAACAGGAAATATACCTGTTTTTTCATTAAAACCAGCTGATGCAAAATCAAAATAAACTTGATCTTTAAAATCACAAATTGACCGTTTAGCTTTTTCATCTTTATCTAAAACTAAGCACATGCCAATGCCTTGATTTATTTTTTTTAATTCTTTTGCGCCTTCTACATCCATAAGATTAACGTTCTCGGGAGCATCGTTATAGAAAACAAAAGTTTTGCTTTTATAGTTTATAAATTCAATATGTTTGAATAAAAGAGCGCTTGGATTGCTAGTATTATATTGAAATGAATTTCCTTTTTCCCATAAATTATATTGAAAAGTGCCAGGGCAATATTTTATTAATTCATATTTTAATGGATAAATGTTTGTATTAGCTATGGCACCACGGTCGTCAAAATCAAAGATTCCTAAATCATCAATATTTGTCCACTGCATATTTCCATTCATACCGCCAGAATAAGAATGAAAGACTAGTACATCTTTGTTCGCATAATTTGCAAAGTATGCAGCTGGAGAGTTTAGAATATGTATCCTGCTTTTTTCTTTTATTTTTGAAATATCTTTGTATTGATTAATCAGCACATCATGAGAAATAACGTGTTTTTCATCTATATTCAAGCTGTATTTGTTTAATACTAAAAGATAGGTATTTGTCTTGCGATCTCCAAAGGTAGTCTCGGTAGTAATATAACTATTAGAAATTGCCAGTTTCACATTATTCCCATTGTATGAAAATTGACCGCCAATTACGTCATTAAAATTTTCTGCTTGAAAAGGAATCTCTTCTAACTTGCCATTGGTGGCTTTATAAATTATAACCTCTTTTTTATAAACTTTTTCAGTTTTGTCAGGCGTATTATTATAATTTATAGCAAAATAATAGTCGTTTGCTGTTTGAATGCTAGATATCAAATCAAGCGATGAGCTTTTGATTGGGATATGTTTAGTAGTTGATGATTTTTTTTTATGATCGTAACTATAGTTATTTAATATTAGCTCAATGTTGTCGTTTCTTGTTTTTACCATAGCTAAAAAATAATACGTATTTGATACATC
>SYEI01000013.1 GCA_005800865.1 Bacteroidota bacterium
ACGACCATGATTAAAAAATTACTTATAGCAGTTACCTTACTACTAACAACCGCTCAAATAAAAGCTCAAAATGAAGAGCCACGTGAATTAACTTGTTACAATAAATGGTCACAAAAATTTGATGAGCGCGGAGCAGAAGAGGTGGAAGATGGTGTTTATACTGATGTTATTATCACTTCTCGTATTGGCTCAAAAGCTAACTGCTGGAGTGGAAAGGCAGAAGTTCGCAACCGCAAATTAATAAAATGTTGGATTATTAAAGAGGATAACTCTGAGGAAGAAGTGACTCGTACTTGGAAAAATAATTCAAACAAAGAAGTAAGTATTATTAATGGCGTAAGTTCATCTATGATTACAGTTCATAACGAATTAATTAATGTATTATGGCCTAAAAAAATAAAAGCTAAAAAGGCTGCTGCTAAAAAAGCACCAGAACCAACGGATGATTAATTATGATTTAATAAACAAAAAAGGAGCAAATTAATTTGCTCCTTTTTTTATGCCTCTTCCTTAAATGGATTCCTAGGAATCCATTCTGTTGGTTGTAAAAATTGCATAAATGGTTTTAAAATTAATTTAGAAACCGTGTTTTGTGGTTTAATGTAACATAACAACTCATGAGCTCTGGCGCCCACGGTGGTTTTAATTTCAGAAGCTGTTCTTCCTAAATTAATTTTTGTTTTTTGCATTAAAATGGCTTGCTCAATAAAACTATATAATATAGTTTGATACAATTCATACTCTTTGTTGTGCGCATAATCAAAGCCAATGTAGTGTGCTTCTACCTCATTCTCTAAACAAAAACCACAAGCAAACGACACCATTTGATCTCCTAAAAACCAAGCATCCACATAAAATGAATTGGTATCTGCTTTTATAACATCTTCAAAATAACCTGGCGACAAGTGTACTAATTTAAATTTGGCCTGATTAAATACTTGCGTATATAAATCATGCATCGTGTTTTTGTATAAGGAAACTTCTTGTGCTGATAATCTTTTTTTAGTTAACGAAGCACTAGCACTTAAAATATGCTTAGCTCTGTTTCTATATTTTTTTGAAAAGGTAGCTAAATAATCTGTGAGGTTTGATAAGCCTTTAGGCAAATCAATAATCATGTTTGGTTCCACATTAAAGTGAACAAATTTAGTGCAATACCAACAATCTTTATTTCCAAATCCTTCGGCATAAAAATCTTTTACCAAAATGGCAGAAATTTTTCCTCGTAATTTTTCTGCTCTCGATATGCAATCAATAACTCCTTCTACAATTTTAAAAGTGGTTTTTTTACTGTTAACATCCAAATAAAAACCATGCTCACCGCTAATAAAATTGTTGCCACATGTCACCAATCGCATGATGGTTTCGTTTTCATTATGCTCAATATACCTTTGGAAAACAGAAGCACGTTTACTTTTTAATTCTGAGATTTGCTTTTCAATCAATTCGCCAAATAAAGAAGCGGAAAAATCATTGATCTGAAAATAAACAACCCCAATAGGATCTTTTCTATTGTACACAATAACATATCTAAATCTAAAATGTTCTGTTTTTTCTTTATGTAAAACTTTTAAGTAGGAATGTGATAAAAACACATTCTTGTTGTTTACTGCTTTTGTCCAATCATCTACAGGAGCCAAATTGATATCTTCAAAGCAAGTAAATGTGTAACTGCTAAATAGCTTTCTATTTGGTTTTAATATATTCTTCCCTAATATCTTATCGCAGAGTACAAACATCAGATTGCTAATAATTGAAAAATGTCGTCAAATAAATAAGTAACACTTTCATCGATAGAAAGTTCAGAAGTATCAATACTATAAATTGCATTAGTAGGCATTTCAAAAGGATTAGAAACTCCTGTAAATTCCTTTATTTCACCTGTTCTTGCTTTGCCATAGTGCCCTTTTACATCACGTTTTTCGCAAACCTCTAAAGGTGTTGCAATATGATATAATATAAAATGTTGCTCTCCAATAATGTTTTCTGCCAATCTTCTTAGTTCATTAGTAGGAGTAATTAAACTACAAATCACCACCACACCACAACTCGCTAATTGCTTCGCTAACTCAGCAGTACGACGAATATTCTCCGTTCTATCTTCCATACTAAAACCAAGTCCTTTATTCATGCCTTGCCTTAAAACATCGCCATCAAGTACCTTGGTTAAAATGCCTTCGTCATGTAATCGTCTTTCTAACTCGTAAGCTAAAGTTGTTTTACCTGAACCTGAATAGCCTGTCATCCAAATTACCAAGCCTTTATGAGACAATAAGTTTTCTTTATCTGAACTAGTTACAAGCTCTTCCTGATTAGGAAATATGTTATTTGATTGGCTCAAAATAGAAGAAATTAGAATTTAAAAATACAATTAATTATCTTATTTTTGATGATAATATAGCCTTTTAATTAATATTAACATGACATACGATTTTAGACAAAGCCCTGTGGTTGACCAAGTAGGAATTGAGGAACGAGTGGCTCGTTTTAATACACGCAGTATTAAAAATGGAAGTAAGGTGCAAGCTCTGAAACTAGCACTAAACATGATTGATTTAACAACATTAGAAGGAAAAGATACAGAAGGAAAAGTAACGCAAATGTGTTATAAAGCGATGCATCCCCATTTGGCATTGCCCGACTTACCTTCTACTGCAGCTGTTTGTGTTTACCCAACCATGGTGAAAACAGCTAAAGAAGCATTAAAAGGAAGTAAGGTAAAAGTGGCATCTGTGTCTACAGCATTTCCAAGCGGAAATTCAACGATGCAGATTAAATTATTAGATACAAAGTTAGCTTTGGATAATGGTGCTGATGAAATTGATATGGTAATTAGCCGTGGAGAATTTTTAAAAGGCAACTACAACTTTGTGTTTGATGAAATTGCTGCTATTAAAGATTTAACTCATAAATATAACGCACGCTTAAAAGTTATTTTTGAAACAGGCGAAATTTCGACATTAGATAACGTTCGCAGAGCAAGTGATATTGCCATTTATGCAGGAGCAGATTTTATTAAAACATCCACTGGTAAAATTGGTGTGGCAGCAACTATGCCTGTTACATTAGTGATGTTAGATGCAATTAAAGATTATTATTTTAAAACAGGCATTCAAGTTGGCATGAAGCCAGCGGGGGGCATTAGCACAGCAAAAGGCGCCTTACAATATTTAGTGATGTTACACGAAACTTTGGGTAACGCTTGGTTAGATAATAAATGGTTTCGTTTTGGCGCAAGTTCTTTAGCTAATGATTTAATTTTACAATTAGAAAAAGAAGCAAAAGGTGTTTACTATAGTAAAGATTATATTTCAGTAGATTAAATCTAACCGCAGAGAACGCGGAGTTTTTTGCGCAAAGAGAAAAAGAAAGAATTAAAAACATATTGCCCACTGCGACCTTTGCAAACACTCAGCGTCCTTTGCGGTTAAACACAAAATAAAATGGCAAAAAAAGAAGTTAAAAAATTAGAATACTTTACCGATTGGAAATACGCTCCATCACCTGAAGCAACCGATCATATTCGTTTACAAAAACAGTATGATTTATTTATCAATGGTAAATTTGTGAAACCAAATTCCGGTAAATATTTCGATACCATTAACCCTGCTACCGAAGAAAAAATTTCGAGCATTGCAGAAGCAAATGATAAAGATGTTGATAGTGCTGTAAAAGCTGCTCGTGGTGCTTACGATAAAACCTGGAGCAAAATGCCAGCAAAAGAACGCGCAAAATACATTTACCGTATTGCTCGTTTAATTCAAGAACGTGCTCGTGAACTGTCAGTGATTGAAACGTTAGATGGCGGTAAATCTATTCGCGAAAGCCGTGATATTGATGTGCCATTAGCAGCGAATCATTTCTTTTACTACGCTGGTTGGGCTGATAAATTAGAATATGCTTTTCCTAATCGCAATCCAAAATCTTTGGGCGTAGCAGGCCAAGTGATTCCTTGGAACTTCCCCTTATTAATGGCTGCTTGGAAAATTGCTCCAGCTTTAGCAACTGGTAATACCGTAGTATTAAAACCTGCAGAAACCACTTCGTTAACAGCTCTAAAATTAGCAGAAATTATTCAAGAAAGTGGTTTGCCTGATGGAGTAGTAAACATCATCACAGGTCACGGACCAGTTGGTGCTTCTATGGTGAATCATAAAGACATTAATAAAATTGCCTTTACAGGAAGTACGGGTGTTGGTAAATGGATTCAAAAAGCCGTTGCAGGAACCGATAAAAAATTAACTTTAGAGTTAGGCGGAAAAGCAGCGAACATTATTTTTGAAGACGCTCCAATTAATCAAGCCGTAGAAGGAATTATCAATGGTATTTTCTTTAATCAAGGTCACGTATGCTGCGCGGGCTCTCGCTTATTTGTACAAGAAAGCGTTGCCGAAGAAGTGATTCGTAAATTAAAAGATAGACTAGAAACATTAATTGTTGGTGATCCATTAGATAAAAATACTGACATAGGTGCGATTAATTCGAAAATGCAATTGAATAAAATTAACGAGTATTTGAAAATTGGCGTGAATGATGGAGCTGAGATGTATCAAAGCTCTTGTACGATTCCTAAAAAAGGATTCTTTGTTCGCCCTACTCTATTTTTAAATACATCTCAATCGCATCGTATTTCTCAAGAAGAAATTTTTGGGCCCGTATTAGCAATTCAAACATTTAGAACGATTGAGGAAGTGATTGAAAAAGCAAATAACATTCCTTATGGTTTAAGTGCTGGTGTTTGGACAGACAAAGGATCTCGTATTTTTAATTTAACTTCTAAATTACGCGCCGGTGTAGTTTGGGCAAACACATACAATAAGTTTGACCCAACGTCTCCGTTTGGTGGTTACAAAGAAAGTGGATTTGGAAGAGAAGGTGGATTACATGGTTTAATGCCTTATTTAAAATTTTAATTGTAGGAAAAGATGGAAAGAATAGAAGTTTTAAAAACATACAAAATATTTATTGGCGGACAATTTCCTCGTACTGAGAGCGGTCGCTATTATCCTTTAAAATTAAAAAACAACATGACTGTAAATGTAAGTTTATCTTCTCGTAAAGATTATAGAAATGCTGTCATCGCTGCTCGTGGTGCCTTTAGCGGATGGAGTGCTCGTGCAGCATTTAACCGCGGGCAAATTTTATACCGCATAGCAGAAATGTTAGAAGGCAGAAAAGATCAATTCTTAGAAGAATTAAAACAGTTAGGTTACACATCGGCGGCTGCTAAAAAAGAAGTAGAGCAAAGTATCGACCGCTTAGTTTACTATGCAGGTTGGTGCGATAAATACCAACAATTATTTAGCTCCGTAAATCCTGTTGCTACGTCTCACTTTAATTTCTCGGTTCCAGAACCAATGGGAGTGGTCGCTATTTTAGCGGATGAATCATCTGCTTTATTAGGCTTAGTTTCTGTGATTGCTCCAGCTATTGCAGGAGGAAATACATGTATTGTATTAGCATCAGAAAGTAAACCAACGTGTTCTATTACATTTGCAGAAGTCATTGCAACGAGCGATGTGCCAGGTGGCGTTGTAAATATTGTCACAGGTAATCGCAAAGAATTACACTCGCATTTTTCTTCTCACATGGATGTGAATGCCATCATCAATTGTAACTCCGAAAAAGATTTTAATAAAACCATTGGCGAAAATGCGTCCTTAAATGTGAAACGAGTTTTTACTTGGAACAAAAATTGGAGCGACGAAAAAGAACAAGGTCCATATTACATTACCGATTTACAAGAAATTAAAACAACTTGGCATCCAATTGAAAATATTGGTGTATCAGGAATTAAATATTAATTCTTCGATAAACGTTTTTCCTTTAATATCGAGAAAATTAATTTCAAATTTTCTACAATTTGTTTTTTCAAAAGATTGGTATAGTGCTCCTGTATCGCATTTATACAAAGGATTTAAAATAAATCCTATAATTTTTTAATTAATCAGATTTAT
>SYEI01000117.1 GCA_005800865.1 Bacteroidota bacterium
TCACTATGAAATCCGTAGTAAATTCCCACAATGATTAAAGCAAATAAAGCGATTAATTTAGCCGACGTAAAAATTCGTTGAATAGCTTTTCCGTTTTCGATGCCACGTGTATTAATGAAAGTGAGGAGTGCAATAATAAAAATAGCCAACAATTGCGCGCTTGTAATTTTAAGATCCACTATTTGAAACATGACATTTCCTTCTTCGAAAAAAGGAATGAATACACCCGTAAATTTTGCAAAAGCTACAGCAACCGCCGCAATAACTCCAGTTTGAATTACTAGGAAAACTGTCCAACCATAAACAAAAGCTACTAAATCGCCAAAAGCTTTTTTAATGTAAACAAATTGTCCACCAGCTTGGGGCATCATGCCCGCTAACTCTCCATAACTTAAGGCTGCAAATAAAGTGATAACACCAGAAAGAATCCAAACTACTAATAACCATCCTGCTGAACCAACTACACGAGCAATATCGGCACTCACAATAAAAATTCCTGAACCAATCATAGAACCTGCAACTAGCAGGGTAGTATCAAATAAATTAAGACTTGGCTTTTTTATATTCATATAAATATCTTTTTAACGAAGAAGGGTAACGTGCCCAACTTTTTCTATGGTTTTACTATTAATGTCTGTTGCTATTAACTTATAGGTATAAACACCTAACTCGCAATTTACATTTTTATACGTTCCATTCCAACCAGTGCCTAACTCTTTTGTTCTGAAAATATTTTCGCCCCATCTATTAAATATCAATAATTCAATTTCAACATAACCGCTATACTCCGGTTTAAAAACATCATTAATACCACTACCATTAGGCGAAAAACTATTAGGAATATAAAGCGTTGGAGTTACTTTTATTTCAATAGAATCTTTTGCTACACAACCGTATTCATTTGCAACCGCAGCATAATACGTAATACTTGATGGTACAATGGCCGCACTATTGTTACAAAATACACATGATAACATATAATCTGGTTCCCATGTGCTTATGGTGTCAGATGCACTATACATTTGTACTACTTCTCCCGAAAAAACCTCAACAACTTTTGGAGTAACTGTTAAGGTGGGTAATGCGTATACCACCACATCATAATTTCCAGAAGTTAAACAGGGACCGTTATATACATTTAAGGTATAAGTCATCGTTTGTTGTGGATTTACAAAAGGATTAAAAACATCTGTGTAATCTATGTGATCAGCAGGAATCCATTCATAATTATAATTTTCTTGCGGACCTAATATTTGTTTACTTTCATTAATACACATTGAAATGGAATACGTATTCATAGGAACATGTGTAAACGAATCAACACGTATACTATCTTTATACAAACAATTATTTGAGATAGTCGTTAAATAATACCATCCAGGAGTGAAGGCATTAATTTGAGGTGTACTTTCTCCGTTACTCCAAAAATAAGACGTACAATTTTGATTCGCATATAATTTAACTGTGTCATCAATACAAGCATGCGCAGGATCTAATAAAATTTTAGTGTCGTTTTTAAATACAAATACTCTTACCGAATCAAATGCGATACATCCACTTTGTTCAACTGTTACATGATATATGATGTCATTTGGCGTAGTTGTATAAGGACGTTGAACATTAGGATTGGAGAGGAAAGTACTTGGCGTCCAAGTAAACGTACATCCTGTTGGTGATGATAATTCTAATCTTGCAGAATCGCCCAAACATAAATTAATGTCAGGTATAGCTGGCAAAATAAATGGTGCGGTTACATTAATTGAAAGATCAACAGTATCAATAACATTACAAATAGTATTATTGAAAATTAACTGAACTGAATACGTTCCAACTGTTGTATAAGTATGCACAGGTGCAATTGCGGTGGATATTGAACCATCGCCAAAACTCCAAGCATAATTTATAGTAGGATTATTATTATTTATAAAGTTAACATTTACAGCAGGTACGCAACCACTAATATTATACTGAATAGGGGTTAATGCAGCTGGTGAAGTAACAGTTACATTGGTATACGTCGTATCCCAAACATTACAGGTATTCACGTTATGCGAAATCAATTGCACTGTATAAACCCCAACTGCCGTGTAAGTATGTGTTGGTTGAAAAGTAGTAGAAGTCGCACCATCTCCGAAATTCCAAAAATAATCAATACCATTCACGCTATGATTAACGAAACTTACTGATAAAGGCGCGCATCCTACTGGATTGGTTGGATTTGTTGCTAACTGAGCTATGGTTAAATTAGAATTAAAAGTAAATTTCACTACAGCATTATTACAGTTTGTAGAGCCGTTTTGTGTTGACCATGCCGTTGGTGTGGCAGGCATATCATCATTGCCCCCACAGCTTTCGCAAATGGATTGGTAAATAATCCCTGATTTATCAAATCTGCTTGTGCCTCCATCTACATGCTCATTACTAACATTTCCACCAAAAAAAGTAGCATACTGCAATGAAGCGGCATTAGGATTTAACACCATAAAATAAAAATCACTGCTATCAGTTGCGCTCATAAAAGCATTTGGAGTAACAGGCAAATTAGCGGTTGAACTATTTGGTTGGTTCTGATTAAACAATACACCTCCCCATCCAGATATATAAATACTGCCACAAAGATCTACTAAAAAAGCTGCTGGAGAAATATCTGGAAATCCATCACCTGAACCAACTATAGTAGAAAAAAACGAACTTGTTAAATTAGCATTTAAACAATGAATAAACTGTCCGCTATTTGGGTTACTATATACGCCTGTTGAAACTGGATATGCACCTTCAGTTTGACCAAATACATAAACTCTATTTTGCTTATCCATTTGCACAAAATAAGACTGATCGTACATGCTTGTGCCTAAATATGTAGAAGCCTGAACAGCGTTTCCATTAAAAGAAAATAAGCTTAAAAAACCATCCACGCCTCCTCTTGCCGTTGGATGTATGCTGCCTGTTGTTGTATGAAAATCTGGACTATTTGTTCCGCCGGTAACATATAATTGATCGTTAGAATTTAATTCAATGTTATATGCTCCATCATTACCAGAACCTCCAAAATAGGTACTGAATATAAGCGCGCTTAAACTCGGATTTAATTTTACAATACATGCATCTTGTGTTCCATTTAATGTAGTTTGAAAGCATGAGGGGGTTACTGGAAAATTAGATGAAATTGTATTGGATGCGATATAAACATTATTAGAATCATCAACAATAACGCTACCTCGCAAATCGTCTGAATAATTATAATGTAGACCTCCTAAAAACACACCGCCATTCACACCTTCATCCAAACTCCCTCCTAAATACGTACTAGCCACTAAAGATGTTCCAGTGGCATTAAATTTTGTAATAATCAAATCAGAACCTCCAGCATTTGCTGTTTGCACAACACCAGTTGTAATGGGAAAATTAGGTGAATAGGTTCTACCGAAAACAACTAATTCTCCTAAATTATCTACAATAATACTTTGAGGCGATTCATTTCCTGTTCCGCCTAAATAGGTTGAATACAATAAACCAGAGCCAGAAGGATTAAATTTAGAAACAGAGATGTCGCCACCGTAGCCTGTACCACCCATATAATTTACTTGAAAAGCACCAGCAGATAAAGGATAAGATGGGCCAAAACACATCCCCGCAGTGTAAGCATTTCCTTGAATATCATAAGTAGCGGTCATTCCAAAATTATCAGACAACGAGCCTGTGTAAGTAGCAAACACTAAAGTTGGGTCAATAATTAATGGAAGATTTTTATTGTATTGTGTAATTTTAAATTTTACTTGATTATTTTCTAAAACATAGCTACACTTTACCTCTGCTTGCTTTCCATTAATAATCTGATAAGCGTAAGGAGCTTTTTGTGTAATATCTCCTACTTCGGTTTGTAAAATCAAATTGCCATCTATAACTTTCAAATGATTTTGTCCAGTAAAGTTCATCACTAATTGATTAACGTCTGCACCAGGATTAACAATAAAATCAAAACGAAAATTATTTTTTTCGCTACAGTATATTACATCAATACCTTGATATAGATTTTTATAAACTATTTGTTTGAATGACTTAACATGAGATGCCCATTTGGAAGGATTATTTCCAATAAAATAATTTTCATAAAAAGCATTTGAATCTGTTTGTTGAATAGAAGCGTTTGCATGACTATTTACAAAATCCATTTTAATAGCATGATAGGTAATTGGAGCTTTGGATCCATGGTGATGCATTTCCTCTAATCCATCTTTAGGAAAAAACACATAAGACAAGCCTTGTTGCTCTAAAAACACTTTGCCACCTTTAAATTTCCCTTCAAATAACACCTTATCATGCCATTGTCCCTTGTTTTGAGCAAATAGCACATAGGAAGATTGAGGCAATACAGGAACTTTCAAAGAATCTTTGTCAAATCTTGCATATCCCCAAAAGGATAAAAAGACAAAAAACGATATGTAACAAATTGCTTTAATCGCAACTCAAATATATGATAATTAAAGAGATATACAAATATCTTCACTCATTAGCACCATAAAAAAAGGCGTCCGACTACTGGCGGACACCTTTTAATATATGTAGATATTATTGTTAAATTATTATCCGTCGATTGTATGCTCAGGTCCAGCTCCTGGTTTTTCCAAATTACTGTTTCGTTTACCGTATATGAAATAAACAATAACACCTAATACTCCCCAAATCAAGAAGAAGTTCCAAGTTGCGGCTCTAACTTGAGTCATTAAAAACAGATTAAATGCCACGCCTAAAGTCCCAACTAAGTAAACAGCAGGAGTTTTATAAGGACGCTCTAACTCAGGTTTTTTGTAACGTAAAATCATTACTGCCACACAAACCATTGCAAAGGCTAATAAAGTTCCCATACTACACATTTCACTTACTTTATCAATTGGAGTAAATGCAGCTACTAATGAAATTAATCCGCCCACTAAAATTGTACTTTTATATGGAGTTTTAAAAACTGGATGTAACACTTTAAAGAAAGCTGGCATTAATCCATCTTTTGCCATTCCTAAGAAGATACGTGTTTGACCTAACATCATTACTAACATTACAGAGGTTAAACCTGCTGTAGCGGCAATAGTAATAATAAATACAGCCCAATTAATTCCAATTCCTGAGAAAGCAGAAGCAACAGGCGCTGCTTTGTCTAACTCAGTATATTTTACCATACCTGTTAAAACTAACGACACTAAAATATATAACACGGTACATATAATTAATGATGCTACAATGGCAAAAGGAACATCTTTTTTAGGATTAATAGCTTCACCAGCTTGAGTAGAAACAGCATCAAAACCAATGTAAGCAAAGAATACAATCGTTGCTGCTGTTAAAACACCACCAAAACCAAAGTTCATTTTACCAGTTGCATTTCCTAATTCATCTAAAGCAGGAATCTCATCTGGGATAAACGGAACCCAATTTTCTGTTTTAACATAAAAAGCACCGACAATAATAACAAATAACACAACTGCTATTTTTACAATTACAATAATATTGTTTGTTTTAGCCGCTTCTTTAATACCTTTTACTAAAATAGCCGTTACAACCCATGTAATTAAAAAGGCAGGTAAATTAAACGCGAATCCTGGTGCAGCCAATCCTAA
>SYEI01000118.1 GCA_005800865.1 Bacteroidota bacterium
TGTTGGTCCATAGGATGCCCAAACTCCACCTACATTAGCTGCAACTCTTACATTATAAGTTCTACCTACTTGTATACCAGAAACGTACGATAATTTGAATGTGGTTTGAGTATTATTTCTAACATTTACAACATTAAGAGGCTGTGTCACGTCAACCACTTCAACTCTATAATTACCTGCGCCTGACACCGCGTTGAAATTTAAAGTTTGGGAAGCTGAGCTTGCAGTAATATTACATGATCCAGATGATAATTGAGTTGTTGGGATCGATGAAGGAGTAGTTATAGAGCAAGTGTTCCCGTATGGCTGCCATGCTCCATTCACAAATGCGCTAATACGAATGTCATAGGTTCTATTGTATTGCACCCCTGAAATCCACGATAATGAAAAATAGTTTACTGTATTGTTTCTAACATTAACTACGCTGAACGATTGAGCTGCGTTTATAATTTCAAATCTGTAATTAGTTGCTCCTGAAACCAAAGGGAAATACAAATACTGATTTAGTGTATTTAAAGTGATGTTACATGATCCAGCGCTAAATTGAGTTGTTGGTATAGCTGCTGCTGCTGGTGTAGTCACTGTGCAAGTATTGCCATATGGTTGCCAAGCACCTCCTGCAAATGCAGAAATTCTAATATTATATGTTCTGCCATATTGAATTCCGGATACCCATGACATTCTAAAAACTGTTTGATTATTTCCTCGAACATCTACAACGTTAAATGGTTGCTGCGCATTTTTAATTTCCAATCTATAGTTTGAAGCTCCCGAAACCGATGAAAAGTTTAATACTTGATCAAGAGCACTAAGAGCTGCACCACAAGATGTTCCAGTTAATACAGGACCAGGACAACTAGAAACTGAAATCGAATTAGATATTGAAGTCAAACATCCATTTGCATCAGTCGCATTAATTGTATACACTGTAGTGGAGACTGGATTAACAGTTTGTGAAGCACCAGATAAGTTACCTGGATTCCATGTATATGTTGCCAAGCCTGTTCCTCCAGTTGACGAAACAGATAATCCAACATCGCCTCCAATACAAGCAGTAGTGTTAGTTGTAGGACTTGTTAAGGTAAATGCCGTTGGTTCAGTAATACTAACCGTAACAGATGAAGAACTTCCACATTCATTTGATATATTACATGTATAAATTCCAGAAGATAAATTACTTACGGAACTTGTGGTATTTCCACTTGGCACCCATGAAAATGTTTGGCTTACACCTCCAGTTGCTGAAACTGTAGCCGTTCCTGTTGATTGACCATTACAAAGTACGTTTGTTTGCCCAACTAAATTAGCTGTAAGTGTAGGGCAAGTCATTAATAATCGTGCTATGGATACTCTACTCGTACCTGCGTATGTTGTAAATTGACCACCAATGACTAATTTACCATCACTTTGAAATGTGCTTGCGAATATAGTATTGTTAGCTCCTGCTCCAGGAGTAAATGTTAGGTCAAGTGTTCCGTCTGTATTTAAACGAGCAATTTTATTTCTGCTAACACCATTATATGTAGTAAATTGACCAACGATGATTATTTTTCCGTCTGGTTGAATATTAATTGATGTAACTGTGCTATTGGCTCCTGTACCAGTATTAAAAGTAGGATCAATTGTTCCGTTACTGTTTACCCTCGCAATATTGTTTGAAGATACTCCATCGTACGTTGTGAAAAAACCGCCGATAATTATCTTTCCATCGGCTTGCAATTCGCATGCTCTAACTACCACAGTACCAGTGCCGGTTGGTCCAGCACCACTTGAGAAAGTTGCATCTAAAGTTCCTGTTGATGTAATACGCGCAACTCTTACGGCACCTGCACCATTGTAGGTGGTAAACTGCCCACCTATTATCATTTTCCCATCGTTTTGCAAAGCTAACCCGTACACGGTATTATTTGCCCCAGACCCTGGATTAAAAGTGTTGTCTATACTTCCAGTAGCATTTGCTCTAGCAATTCTAGCTCTTGCAGTGCCATTATATTGAGTAAAAGTACCCACAATAACTACTTTTCCGTCATTTTGAAGTATGGCATTATTTACAATATTATTTGGCCCATTTCCTTGATTAAAAGTAGCATCTAAACTTCCATTTGTATTTAATCTTAGTAATCTTCTGTTAGCAGCAGCAGCAAAAGTTGTAAATGTACCAGTTGCTAATATTTTTCCATCAGGTTGAATAATTATTTTATTAACAGAATTGTTAAAACCTACGCCAGGTGTAAATGTATTATCTATCGATCCGTCAGCATTTAATCTAATAATTCGTCCTGCAGATGTTCCATTAAAAGTTGTAAAGCTTCCTCCAGCAATTATTTTTCCGTCCGACTGAACAGAAGCACTTAATACATTCGCATTTGAGCCAGTACCTGGGTCAAAAGTATTATCTAAAATTCCTATTTGAGAAAATAAAGTGCTACATGCAAATAAAATAAACAAAACAAAGTATTTTGCTTGCATTTTTTGATTTAATAAAATTGCTTTCATGATATATTGGGTTATAAATTAGTTTAAGAGATATTTATTCATTTTGATGTATCACAAATGTCGTACAAAAAAATGTTAAAATTCGATTATCCACCTCTTTAATTACGAAATCTGTCCCTATTTGGATTTAGTTGAACGGATTTAAAAGATTTTCTCTTTCAAATACCTAGCCGTATAACTTACCTTATTCTTAACAACATCTTCAGGAGTTCCTTGGGCAACAACCGTCCCACCTTCTTCTCCACCTTCAGGACCTATATCAATAACCCAATCAGCGCATTTGATAACGTCTAAATTATGCTCAATTACTACAATGGAATGTCCTCGGTCAATTAAGGCATTGAATGATTTTAACAGTTTAGCGACATCGTGAAAATGCAAGCCTGTAGTAGGTTCATCAAATATAAATAAGGTTTGAGTAGTAGAACTTCCTCCAATTAAAAAAGTGGCCAGTTTAATACGTTGTGCTTCGCCACCACTTAAAGTACTGGATGATTGTCCTAATTGCACGTAACCTAATCCAACTTCCTGTAATGGTTTTAAGCGTTCAATAATGCGTTTACAAATCCTATCGCTTTCATCTTGACTAAAATAAATCACGGCATCATCAATCGTCATTTCTAAAACATCACTGATGGATTTTCCTTTATATAAAATTTCTAGAGTTTCAGCCTTAAAACGTTTGCTGTTGCAGGCTTCACATGGTAATGAAATATCAGCCATAAACTGCATTTCAACAGTGATGGTTCCTTCGCCTTCGCAAACTTCGCATCTTCCGCCATCTACGTTAAATGAAAAATGAGAAGGCTTGTAATTGCGAACTTTTGCTAAAGCTTGTTCCGAAAATAAATTTCGGATTTCATCGTATGCTTTTGTGTAAGTTACAGGATTACTGCGAGAAGATTTACCGATTGGGTTTTGATCAATAAATTCAACATGTTGAATTTGTTTTAAGCTTCCTGAAATTTTATCACTTTTTGCATTCGCAAAATAGCCTTCTAAATGTTTTTTGACATTAGGGTATAATACTTTTTTGACTAAGGTTGATTTTCCTGAGCCGCTCACACCTGTAACGCAGCACAATGTATTTAAGGGAAATTTAACAGTAATATCTTTTAAATTGTTCTCCGTAGCATTATGAACTTCAATAAACTCTTTCCATTTGCGGCGTGTTTTTGGAACTTCAATTCGTAATTTATTAGTTAAATATTTTGCTGTAAAGCTTTTCGAATCTTTTAATAAATCTTTTTGATTGCCTTGAAATACGAGCTCTCCACCATTGGTTCCAGCTTCTGGCCCAATATCAATAAGTTGATCAGCCGCTTGCATAATTTCTTCATCATGCTCAACAACGATGACTGTATTGCCTTGTGCTTTCAGAGATTTTAAAACACCGATTAATCGTTCGGTGTCTCTAGAATGTAAACCAATGCTTGGCTCATCTAATATATATAAACTTCCTACTAAACTACTACCTAAAGATGTTGCTAAATTAATACGTTGACTTTCTCCGCCGCTCAAAGTATTGGCAACTCGATTTAAACTTAAATAACCTAAACCAACATCTAATAAAAATTGTAAGCGGCTATTAATTTCTAATAACAATCGTTTAGCAATAGATGTATCGTGTTCGTTAAGTTTTAGTTTTTTAAAGAAAGAAGCAATATCTGAAACGGGCATTAGTACTAATTCAGAAATACCCATATCGCCGATCTTTACATAGTTAGCGTCTTTACGCAACCTTGTGCCGTTACAATCAGGACAAGATGTCTTGCCACGATAGCGAGCTAACATGACGCGGTATTGTATTTTGTAACTTTCTTTTTCTAACATTTTAAAGAAAGCGGTGATACCTTCAAAATGTTCGTTACCGCTCCATAATAAATTATATTGCGCTTTAGTTAATTGTGCAATAGGTTTATGTATGGGGAAATCAAATTTATGTGCACTCTTAACTAATTGATTTTTGTAATAGGACATAGTTTCGCCGTTCCAACAAGCAACAGCACTGTCATATACAGAAATACTTTTGTTTGGAATGGCTAAATCAGGATCAATGCCAATAATACTTCCAAAACCTTCGCAGGTTTTACAAGCACCTATTGGATTATTAAAGCTGAAAAAATTCATGTCAGGTTCTTCAAACGACATGCCATCAGCTACAAATAAATTAGAGAAATGATGTTCATTATATGATTTGTCTTTCTTCTCAATAAAAATTTCACATTCTCCGTTCCCTTCAAAAAAAGCAGTTTGCACACTATCCGCTACACGGTTCTGAAAATCTTCATCGGTAATATCAACAACAATCCTATCTACCAATAAAAAAATAACATCTGTCTTTTTTGATTTTTTTGCATCAAAGTCAGATATTTTAGCAATTTGATTATTTACTAAAACCCTTGCAAAACCTTGTTGATTCAATAAATCTAAATGTTTGGCTAAGTCTCTGTCTTTTGGAACAATTAATTTTGATAAAATTAAACATTTGGTTTCGTTGCTTAATGTGTTTACAAAATCAACCACATCACTTACTGAATCACGCTTGACGATTTTTCCAGAAACAGGACTGTAGGTTTTACCAACGCGCGCGTATAATAATTTTAAGTAATCATAAATCTCGGTAATAGTACCAACAGTGCTGCGTGGGTTACGAGAAATCACCTTTTGCTCAATAGCAATGGCAGGAGAAATTCCTTTGATATAATCTACTTTTGGTTTCTCTAAGCGTCCTAAAAACTGACGAGCATAGGCAGATAAACTTTCTACATAACGTCTTTGGCCTTCTGCATATAATGTGTCGAATGCTAAAGATGATTTACCAGAACCTGATAAACCAGTTATCACAATAAATTTATTTCGAGGTAATGCCACATCAATACCTTTAAGGTTATGCATGCGAGCACCTTTTATAATAATAAATTCTTTAGGATTGAGCGTAGTGATGTCTTTTTGAGTAGCCAAAATTGTAGTTTAAATCAGTATCAAATATAGTAGATTGTGAGCTGAATTATCAGCTAAACTATTAACAAGAACACACTTTTTTAGTTTAAAATTTAAGCTAATCTCTTAGAAATAATTTTAGAAATATTCCCAAATACTTGTCCTGGTGAAAATTTTCGCCATTCATGGTCGTTTAGTTCGCCACCAGTAATAAAATAATAATCCAAATTAGCTTGCTTAAATTCTTTCAAAACATGCTCCTGAAAATTGATAAAGGTAATCCATCCGTCATTGTCTTGTACATCTTCAAACCATTCTTCATAGTATGAATCATCAGAGTGATGGAAGTTTAATACATTTTCGCCAATGATGATGTATTTATTGATGCCATGGAATGCTAATTCATCAATAATATCACGTTTTAATAGCATGATATCGTTATTAATAGCATCGTTCCATTCGCCTATTAATTCGATGATAGCGTAATGCTCATCGTAATCTACAAACAAAATTTTCAGATATAAGGTTTCACTTCCCATATCATCCCATTGTGGATGTATGTAATAATTGTAAACTGTATTACTAAACGTAAATTCACTATACTCAGCACCATAAAATGGCGAATCCTCATCCTCCGAAGCGATGTATAAATGTTGCCAATTATAAAAAGGTTCTAATTCGTGCATTTTGTTATTTCATGCTCAAACGAATTTGAGTAATAATTTTTTTAGTGTATAAAGGAAAATCTCCCTGCATCATCCAGTTGTAGTAAGATGGTTCTTTGCTAAAGACTTCTTTGACTGTTTTATCTTTATGCTTTCCAAAACTAAATACTTCTTCACCTTTTTCGTTATAAACGATTCTACCAGCTAAATCAACATTTTTAGTACGAGTAGTCAACGTGCTTAAAACGGCCATGTCGTTTTTTACAGGCTTAATTTTATTTCCTTTTTCATCTTCTACTTCTGTGTTTTCGTAACGAGCAATTTGAGCTTTAAAAATTTCGTATGTAGCCAAAGTATCAGCTTCCGCAGAGTGCGCATTGATTAATGGTTTTTCGCAATAAAATTTATAAGCAGCCGTTAAATTACGTGGTTCCATAGTATGGAAAATATTTTGTACGTCAATTAACTTTCTATTTCTTAAATCAAAA